>CAXMLU010000246.1:0-12366 GCA_964194255.1 uncultured bacterium | reverse complement strand
CATACACCACTCGTCGGGACTCAACTCAGGGTTTCTTCACGCAGCCTTTCCAGACGCCCGGTTCATCCATGTCGTACGCGATGGACGGGCGGTCGCTAATTCCTGCCTGCAGATGCGGTGGTGGGACGGCTATCGCGGACCTGAACACTGGCGCTTGGGTCCGCTGTCCGAGCGCTACGCACGGGAGTGGGAGGAAGCGGGACGATCGTTCGTGGTCCTGGCCGGCCTTGGCTGGAAGCTGCTCATGGACGCCTTCGAGGAGGCGAGATCACTCGTCCCGGCCGAGCAGTGGCTGGACATACGCCTGGAGGACATCCTGGCCGACCCGCGCGGGTGTGTCCCCAAAGTCTTAGAATTCCTCCAGCTGCCTTGGACTTCGCAATATGAGGCCAGGTTTGCTCGGCATTACTTCGAAACCCATCGCATCGATGCCTTTCGCCGCGACCTCACTCCCCTCCAGCTCGCGGAGCTCGAGGGGTGCCTTGCTGCTCCCCTCCAGGCGCGGGGCTACGCCTTAACAGGCTGAAAATCGTGACGGCCCGCAACCGCTCCTCGACCCCGCCAGCGGTCACCAAAATCGAAACGACCGCCTGCTGCACGATGTTCGTGGTTCGCCACGGCACGACCACCATGAACGTCGACAACCGCTACCGGGGCAGACGGGATGTCCCCCTCGATGCCCAGGGTTACCGGGACGCTGCCGATGCGGCGCGGAAGCTCTCCGGGGTAGGGCTCGCCGCGGTCTACTGCAACACTCTTGGGCGCAGCATCGCCACTGCCCAGATCATCGCTGACGAGGCGTGCGTCCCCGACCTCCGGATTCTCCCCGGGCTCATCAACCTGGACTATGGGGACTGGGAGGGCCTGACGGAGGCCGAGGCCGAGGCCTATGACCCCGAGGCCTTCCGTCTGTACAAGATGTCGCCATTCCGCGCCGCCTGCCCCAATGGGGAGCGGCTGTCAGACGCTCGGGACCGCATCTTGGACGCCCTTCGCCTGATCGGATCCCGGCATATCGGCGAAACAATCGCCGCCGTTACCCATGCTGTAATGATCCGACTGGCCCTGGCCGAGCTCACTGGTCAGACGGACCAGAGGTGGCGGCGGCCTGTTGGACTCGGCTCCATCACCACAATCGGCTCCGACGGCGGCGCACTGTGGTGCGCCGGTACGCCAGAGGGGACCGACGTGGACTGATCTCCGTTCCCGCCTGGCGCTGCACATTGACAGACCACATCAATACGAATACAGGCCGATGGCCGCGCTCCGTCTGTCCACAGATCGCTGGCGACCCGTGCGTCCCGGCATGGTCCCCGGCAGACCAGGGTCGTCGTTGTGGGCGTCGGTCAACTCGCCCAGTGCGCCAGCACCCTCGCGATCGAACCCATCGATCCCGAAGGCGAGGGACCACGCGAGCTGGGGTCCGCTTCGCTCGTCGATCCGAACTGGCGGACAATTGCGCGGTCCCACCACCGCGACAGCTACCAGATTCCGCGATTGGCTAGGCGCGCCACAACGGCCTACTGACCTCATTTCGGTCGCGTGGCCGACTCCGCCCACCCTCCCCGGAACATCCCCTCGGTCTTCACCACCCGTCGGGTGAACAACCAGCGGCCGTCGAACACGCCGAACTCATCGATGTAACGCCCCCAGTGATCGAGGCCGTGGGCCAGCAGCACCTGGAAGTAGCAGCGAGAGCTCGCCGCCGTCGCGCTGGCCACGTCGATCTGGAGGGTCGACGTGTGGTGACGCAAGAGAGGCACCGCGCTCGGCTCCTTGAGACTGAGGGCGACGCCCTCGAATATCCCCCGGATGGCCGTGCGGCCCTCGTGGGTAGCGCCATCGATCTCCATCACTGCATCCGGCGCGAACAACTCGATCACGTGATCGAACCTTCCGCTGTCCCCGTTGGCGTTGTAACGCGCCACCAGGTCGCGAATACTCTCCCGGGCGACCAGCTCCCATTCGGTCATCGGTTCGCCCGTTGGGCGATGTCAGCTTCGTTCGGTTCGGTCCGCACGAGTCGATATTAAGCAGGTGACCTCTCCTCGCATTCTGCCCGTGGTCGCGTTCGCCGTCCTTTGCGCCGGTTGCGCCGACCGCATCGTGGCCACGGCCGGGGGATCCAGGACGCACCCACCACCAGGCCGGTGACGGCGCCGGCAGTGGTGTACGAACGGCTCCAGCGACTCTCCGACCTGGCCCAGCAATCCCTGAAGGAACATGTCCCGACCCAAGCGGAGATCGCCAAGTCTCCCACTGAGGTCCTGCGCACCCGGACGTTGGCGTCCATCACCGCAAAGTTGACCGTGCTCAACTCCGCCGAGTTGGTGCTGAACGACACCAGCCATCTGAACGCCACGGGCGTCGAGTCGGGACGGGCCGATATCAGCGGCGCCGTGGGGGGATCGACTGCCTTGCGATCCTCGATTGACGCGCAGCACAACATCGTGCTGAGGCGCCGCGACGCCGGCGGTCTGGTCGCCTTCTCCGATGTCGGAACGCTCATCGTACCCAAGGTGATGATCCTCGGCGCGGCCGACGGTGTGCTCCGGTCCGATGACGCGGTCGGCGGCCAGGTGCCGACCATCGAAAAGCGGATAGGTGATGCCCGGTCCCGGGGTAGGCCGGTTGCCGCCGCCCAAGCGGCCCTGGCCGACCTGAAGGTCCAGCTGACCCAGTCCACGAGTGTGGCTCAAGGTCTCCTCGCCTCCGTACCCTCCATCACGGCCGACCATCTGGCCGAGATCAGCGCCGACCAAGCGGCCGTGGCGGCGGCCAAGTCGGCGATCGCGACCGCGCAGAGTGACATCGGCAAGATCGCGCTGCTCTCGTGCCGTGAAGGGCATCGCTGCCGTGGGGGACCCCCAACCCCCACGGCGAGCGATGATCTCGCCAGTGCGAGAAGGGCTCAGGCGGCGTCGATGATCCCGAGCAGGCCGTGCTTCTCTCCGCCCGTGCCGGCAGTGAAGAGCAACTCGTCCGTGCCGCCCATGGTCCCGTTCCCGAACTTGAGACCCCACAGCCCGTCGATGACGATGGGCGCGCCGGTGGCGTCTTGGACCGTGCCCTGGAAGTCACCGGTCTTGACGTCGTAGGCGTTGATGTGGCCGTCGCCGAAGTTGCCCACTAGCAGGTTGCCGCTGAAGCGACCGAATCCCGAAGGAGCGATCGCCGTTCCCCACGGGGAGTTCAGCATGCCGCGAGAGGCCAGTCGGCGGATCATCTTTCCTTGGGTGGTGAAGACATCCACGAACCCGTGCCCGGGACCAGCGACGTCGTCGTGGCGTGCCCCGTTCTGCTTGGCGTAGCTCACATACAGCTGGCCGCCCAGGTCCTGGATGTTGAACGGCGCATAGCCGTCGGGCAGATCGGAATCGTGGAAATGGCCGTCCAGCATGACCGGATGGAACGTGGAGTCGAACACGTCGATCATCCCAGTGCGGAAGTTGGCCCCATAAATGAAGGTGGACTTGCCAATGGTGGCAATGGCCATGCCCTTGTAGACGGCGTGCGGGGTGAGCCACCCTCGATGGGCCATCATGGAAAGCGGCGGGGGAGCAACGGGGCTCCACCCTGAGATGTCACCGTTCTCCGAAGCGAACATGAACAGGCTCGAGGCGTCCGCCTTGCCGACATCGAAGCCGCCCGAGCCGTTGAAGACCTGGCCGGTCGGGGCGCCGTGAGGGATCTTCACGACCAAGGGAACGATCGACACCGCACTCCCGTGAACCGCGCCCTGATAGAGGGTGGTCACGCTGGTCCCATTGTCCGACACCCACAGCGGCGTGGCGGCTCCGAACGACATACCCCAGGGGTTGATCAAGTTCGCATCCATCGAGGCAGCAACCCCCGGCTGGTCGGCGACCAGGGCAGTGAGGGCATACCGGTTGCTCATGGCCCCGGCCGAAGCGGCCGGCGTCGGCATGAGCGTGGCGAGTGCGAGCGAGGCCGACCCGGCAACGAGTAGTCCCAGGCGCGCGCGAACCAAGAGCCGTCTTCGCCATCAGCTTCCCCTTCCCGTGGAGTGGCCCGGTGCCCTCCCACCACCAGAGCTACGGGCGGGGCGGCGGTCCGGATTGCCGTCCGGCAAGAAATGGCCGGGCCGGCCGCCTAGGCCATTCGGGCCATTCTGCGCTCTACGACAGATTCCTACTTGATCGGATTGGTGGAGAATGGTTCACTGAGCGTGTTCACCCCTTCGGCTAGAGGACGACCGACATGCACACCGGGTTCCCCGAACTGCTCGCCGTGGTAGTGCATCTTGCGCACCACGCTTCGCAGGTTTCCAACTCGCCTGTCGCGCTGGCCGTCGCCGGATTCATCGTGGGATGCACCGTCGGGTTGACCGGCATGGGCGGCGGGGCCCTGATGACTCCGATCCTGGTCCTGGTGTTCCACATCACGCCGAGCACCGCCGTCTCCAGTGACCTCTTGGCATCGCTGGTGATGAAGCCCGTTGGTGGCAGCGTTCACGGGAAGCGGGGCACGATCAACTGGTCCCTGGTGCGCTGGCTGTGCATCGGCTCGGTGCCCTCGGCGTTCGCTGGGGTGTTCATCCTGAAGAGCCTCGGCTCCTCCAAGCAGGTTGAGCACGACATCACGGTCCTGCTCGGCTGGGCTCTCCTGGTCGCCTCTGTGGCCATGGTCGCGAAGGCGGTGCTCCAGGGCCGATCCGCGAAGCGACTGGCCGAGACCGGCGAGACGGCGAACGAGCAGCCGCACAGCATCAAGCCCCTCCCGACCATGCTGGTCGGTGCCGTCGGCGGCCTGATCGTCGGTATGACGTCGGTCGGCTCCGGCTCGCTCATGATCGTGCTGCTGATGCTGCTCTACCCCCGCTTGTCGGCGAAGACCATGGTCGGCACCGATTTGGTTCAGGCCATTCCCTTGGTCGCCGCCGCGACGCTCGGCCACCTCTTCTTCGGTGACGTGAGCTTCTCGTTGACCGGTGCGCTCCTGGTGGGCAGCATTCCCGGCGTCTATCTCGGAGCTCGCGTCTCCTCCCGGGCCAAGGACGGACTGGTGCGGCCCGCCCTCATCTTCGTGCTGCTGGCGTCGGCGTTGAAGCTGCTCGGCCTCGACACGGCCACCCTCGGGTACACCCTGGCCGTGCTTGTCCTCACTGCCCTGCCTCTGTGGGGTGCCATCGACGCCACCATCCGCCGCCATTCGGCCTGGGAGCGGGCCGGTCGCAACCGGACTTTCTGGGTGGGCTTGCAGAGCATCGGGGCCCCTTTCGGGATCGGCTTCCTCGCCTCCATCGTCTACGCCCTCAAGGTTCGCGGCGAGGTGATGCGGGCGGGCGTGGTGCCTGCCGTTCCCGCCGCAAGCCCAGAACTCGAAGCGGCGCTCGTTTAGGGAGGCCCTTTCCCCTTCGGATGACCCCCCGAGGTGGGTGTTCGTGCCTTAGCGTGGCGAGCCGTGCGTCCCGCCCAACTGTCCAGGCGTTTGTATGCGGACAGCCGGGTGCTGCTTCCGTTGCGGGCGTTCCTCGGGGGCACGTTTGTGTATGCCGGTCTCCAGAAGCTGGCCGACAGGCACTTCTTTGATCCCGCCTCGCCGTCGTCGGTGCAGGCCCAGATGCGGGCCTACGCCCGGCGCAGCCCGATCCGGTCGCTCCTGCTCACTTCCGGCCGCCATGGGGTCCTGGTCGGCTTGGCGATCGCCCTGGGTGAGTTGGCCGTCGGTCTGGGAGCCTTCCTGGGTTTGTGGACCCGGCTGGCGGCGGCCGGAGGGATGCTCCTCGCCGCCTTCTTCCTGCTGGCCGTCAGCTGGCACACGAGCCCCTACTACTACGGGCCCGACATCGTCTTTTTGTTTGCGTGGACGCCGTTGCTCCTCGCCGGGGCGGGCGTCTACTCCCTGGACTCGTACCTGCGACGGGCCGCCCGCCGGGAACTGCGTTTACCGCCGACCGGGTCGGTCACGATCGAGTTCGCGACCGTCCGCTCCCTGTGCGGGTCTTACGACGAGGGCCGCTGCCGACGCCTGAACCGCCGGGCCTGCGACTCGTCGTATTGCCCCGTTCTGGAAGGCACTTCCGATCTGCGCCCGGCCGCGGCGCGGGAGCTTGATCGCCGCACCTTTCTCCGCCAGGCCGCCACCGCCGGCGAGGTCGGCGCGGCCGCCCTGGCCGTCGGCGGGGTCGCGGCATTGTCGGGGCGCTTCTTTGGTTCGGCCTCCCCGTCACGCTCGGCCACTCCCGCCCTTGGCACGACCACTCCGCCGGCCGTTGGCCCGGGCACGGCGCCGACCGTGGGTCCCTCCATCACCTCGACCACCTCGGTACCGCCGACGTCGGGACCGACCAACTCGGTGCCGGCCACGAGCCCGCTCGGGTCGCCGATCGGTACGGCGGCCAGCGTTCCCGTGGGCGGAGCAGCTTCGTTCTCCGACCCGACCAGCGGAGATCCCGCTTTCGTCGTGCATCCCACCGCTGCACATTTCGCGGCATTCAGCGCCATATGCACCCACCAGGGGTGCCCGGTGGACTTTCAGCCCGGGTCTGGCCAGACGCCAGGATCGTTCGTGTGCCCTTGCCACGGGGCGGTATTCGACGCGACCACCGGTGCTGTCCTGCAAGGCCCGGCACGCGCCCCTCTGCCCGGTATGCAGGTGACCGCCGGCCCGGACGGCCAGCTCTACGTCCGGCACTGACTGCCGGCGGCACGAGCAGGGGGACGTTTAGCCGGCGACGGGGATAGCCAGGTCGCGGGCGACCGTAGGGCGGCGAAGCTTCCAGATGAAGCCGTCGAAGAAAATGTGCAGACCGCCGAGGGTCAGCGCCACAACCGTGTACTGCAGAGGGGTGGCCCACCGGTTCATGGCCATCAGCAGACCGGCCACGGCGGCGAGGTAGCCGGCCAGGAACAGGGTGCTACCGGTGCGCGCGACCACCCGGTTCAGCGGTCCGACCGTGTCGCTACCGGGGCGACCCAGGGCACTGTGCACTACGGCGAAGTACTCAACCGCGTGGGAGCCGATGTACGCCACGAACCCGGCGACGGGGTCGACCAGGATGGTGAGGAACAGCGCGGCGGTGGCGATCAGGTACATGTGCTTGGCCGGGTTGCCCTCTGGCGCGCGGGCCTCGGCGCGAGCCAACGACCGGCCAGGATGACGACACCGGCCACGCCGGGGAGGAGAAGAAGCCGAGCCATTCCCCCCAGATGATGCAGGGTGGACACCGCCGATGCGTTGACGGGATCCAGGCTCACCCGGGTGACCAGCCCCGGGGTGCGGGCGTCGGCGGCGACCCAAACCAGGGCCAGGACCAGCCACGACGCCAGCATGGCCTTCTCCATCCCGCCCTGATTGTCGCCCCCCTTGCGGCCGTAAATGCGGGTCACGCCGTAGCGTTGCATCAACGTGTGCTCCGCGTTCCAAAGCCCGCCGAGGGCGGCGACCGCCACCAAGCTGATCTGGGTGCCGGCGGCGATGACGGCGAAGAGGACCAGCGGGCTCCAGATGAACACCCGCCGATGAAGCCGGAAGCGCTCCGGGCTCCCGTACACCAGGGCCAAGGTCAGCGGCTGGTGGAGGAACGAGAACACGAGCACAGCGGCGAGCAGGTGGCGCAGAGGGTCCACCGAGCCCTCCAGTCCCCGGGCCACCAGCGCGAATGGCACCCACGACCAGGCGATGGCGGTATCGGCCACCGGGCCTCGAATCCACCGGGCTGGGGCGGGCATCCGCCGCAACGTAGTCCATTCTGGTGCCGCGGAGGCGGGTATCCGCGGGTCTTCGGTGTGGACCCGCTTATCTATTGGGTACCTGGCCAGGTAAGTTGTGGCCCGGCAAGGAAAGCGGCGTCGGAGAGATCTCGACGCGCGGGCCAGTTCTCGAGGAGGAAATGCCGAAGTCCGCGCCCTTCGATCAGGAGGCGATTCCCGCTGACGGCGGGGATGGGCTCGCGCCCGGCGCAAAGCGGAACGGCGTCAACTCCGATGGCGTTGGGCTCCGTCGCGCCCACCCGATTGACCGCGGGGGACCCACTGGTCTGCCGCCCGACGGGCCTCGGCACCGGCGTAGGCGCGGCTGGGGCCGCCGCCGGATCGCCCTGCTGGTGATCCTCGCCTTGCTGGCGCCGGTGGCCTGGTCCTACGGCAACACCATGTCGGCACCGAGCTCCGATCCCATCGGGCTACGCACGATCGAATGGATGAAGGACCACGGCATGCGCCGGTACGTGCTGTGGATCGAGCGGGAGTACTACACCCACCATGCCCCCAAAGTGGGCGCAAGCCTGAAGGCCGGCGCCATTGCCCCGCCCGTGAGCTCTGATTCAACGACACCTCCGGGTAAGGGGCCTGCCGCCAAACCGACCGACATCATCCCCTTTGTCGCCAATCCCGTGCCCGGCGAGGGCGTCTGGAGACCGACGGGCCGATCGCTGAACGGCGCCGCTCCCGTCTACACCACCTTTCTCCGCCCGGACGCGCTGCACACCGGTCTGGTCACCGGCGTGGCCTGGATGAACAGTGCCCTGCTGAAGGCGGAGCTGTATGCCGGAACGGGCGATCCGGGCGGGACGGGCTGGACGAAACAGTCACCGATACCGATTGCGACGAGGCCCGACCTGTTCGCCACCTTCAACTCCGGTTTCAAGCTGCGGGATTCCAAGGGCGGGTACTACGCCGAAGGTCGAACCGTGCGACCCCTGGTGGCCGGGCGGGCGTCGCTGGTGTTTCACAAGGACGGCTCGGCGACGGTCGCGAATTGGGGTCGGGACGCGGTGATGGGCCCAGACGTGGCCGCCGTCCGCCAGAACCTCTCGCTCATGGTCGACGGCGGCCATCCCGTGCCTGGGCTGGACAAGGACAACTACACCTTGTGGGGCTACACGCTGGGCAACAAGGTCCTCGTCTGGCGCTCCGGGGTGGGTGTGGACGCGGCCGGCAATCTGATCTACGTGGCCGGTAACGGCCTGTCCGTCAAGACCCTGGCGGACGTCCTGGCGGCAGCAGGGTCGGTGCGGGCCATGGAGCTCGACATCAACTCCGAGTGGGTCGACTTCATGACCTATGACGGCGGAGGCTTCGGCTCGCTGGTGGTGCCGACCAAACTGCTACGGGATATGCAGCCGGCGGCCGATAAGTACTTCCATCTGAGCACGCGCGACTTCATCGCTTTGGTCGGCCGCTAGCCCGGCTGGGGGGCACGAGTAGCCCCCTCGGACCATTGCAGAAATGACTCTTAAGCCTCTCACTCGGCGTGGCCGATAACTGAGGTGCGAGCATCGTGCTCTTGATAAAGGCAAACCGGTCGAAAGGCCGGGGCGCAAAGCCACGGGACCAACCGTGTTCCGACCCTGCATCAGGTGTCGGAGGGCGACGGTCAGCCGGGCTACCTGGAGGATCTCCCTGACGTGCAACGGACGGGCGAGCCCGAGGGCGGAACATCGGACTCGCGTCGATTGCACTTATTCCATTACAAGGGAGAAGCACTCCATGTTGAAGATGCTGCGTACGCGGCTCGATCGAGACGATGAGGAAGGCTTCACCCTCATCGAGCTCATGGTGGTCGTCCTGATCATCGCCATCCTGTTGGCCATCGCTATCCCGACCTTCCTGGGGGCGCGGTCCAAGGCGCAGGATCGTGCGTCTCAGTCGAACATCCGTAATGCCCTCACCGCCGAGAAGACCTTCTACACCGACAATCAGGCCTATACGGCTACGGGTGCATCGCTGACCGCCATTGAGCCTTCGCTCACCTACGGCACCGCCGTTCCTCCCCCGGTCGGCACCATCGCCGTTGCGGTGGCGACCAACTCAACCGCGAACGACAGCGTCGTGCTGGTGGCCAAGTCGGCCGGAGGTACCTGCTACTACCTGCAGGACATCCAGACCGCCGGCGCCGTGGCAGCCGGTACGACCTACTTCAAGGACACTGCTTGCGGTGCCGCCCCGGCCGCCAACAGTGCGTCCTGGGTTTCGAAGTGGTAACTCGGATATGACGTCCGAAGGGCAGGTCCGTGAGGACCTGCCCTTCGGCGCGTTCCGCCTCATCCGACCCGGAGACCACATGACCTCTTCGCCCGTTCGCTCCCTCCTCCGGCACCTCGACCAGCAGCGCTCCGACGAGTCGGGATTCACGCTCCTCGAGCTCATGATCGTGCTCTCGGTGCTGGCCGCCTTGCTGGCTATCGTGGTTCCCTCGGTGCTGTCATACGAGAACAAGGTTCAGGACCGCGCCGCTCAGGCCAGGCTGCGCTACGCCCTCACCGCCGAGAAGGTTGTGTTCGTCGACGGTCTGCAATATACGGCGGTCGTACCGGACCTGCTACAGGTCGAGCCGTCCTTGAGATACATCGGAGCCGTCCCACCGCCCTCGGTCGGTACGGTTGGGGTGGTGGTCAACACCACGACGGCGGCCAACGATACGGTGGTAGTTGCCTCGAAGTCGCAGTCCGGCATCTGCTGGTATGTAAAGGACGTCGGTGTCGGCCCGACTGCGCAGACCTTGTTTGCCAAGGAACCGGGTTGTGCAGGCAGCCCCAGCTATACGACATCCTGGTAGACCGCTCCGGCGCGGTACGTCCCCGACCTCGTCATTTGCTTCCTGGCCTCTCAGTTGATCTCGCTGCGTCGATGAAGGTCCATGGATAGCGGCAACGGGTTCACCCTGATTGAACTCATGGTGGTCGTGCTCATCATCGCCATATCTCAGCGGTTCAGCCCGGCAACCGGGCCAGCTCCTTGACGAGCCCAGGCTGGTTGGGATCGAGGGCCAGCGACGCCTTGAACCACTGGCGGGCGTTGTCCGCGTGTCCGAGAGACTGCTCGACGTGACCCAGGCCGTTACGGGCCCGCAAAGACCACGGGTCGAGTCGGAGGGCCTGCCGGTAATGAGCGGCCGCGTCCTGGGCGAAACCGTCGGAGAGCTCCTCGTCGGCCAGGGAATCCCACAGAGTCGGGTCAGTGCGGTCTCGCTGCACGGCGACGCGGAGCCAGTGCGTGGCGGCCACGAATTGGGAAGGATCGTGGCGGTCCTGGCCAGTGAAGACGTAGCTGAGGCTGAGCTCGAGCGCCGAGACCGGCCAGGGTGGAAGTACGGAGACAGCGTGGCGGCCCTGCGAAACGCGCCGATCCAGATGGGCCTGGTTGAGCCACCAGTCACCGATCAGCAAGTGGGCGGCGCCGAACAGGGCCAGAACTGCCAATACCGCCACGGCCACCTGAACACCAAGCGGCGGGCGGCTCGGAGAGGCCGCTCCAGCGGTCGATGCGGCGCCGAGAAGCAAGAACGCGACAGGGGTCGTCGCCGCCGCTTGCGGCTCCAAGAGGTGAGCGGCCAGCAGCGCCAGGGCGACCGCCAGTAGCGGGCCGGACCCGCGCCGCGCGCCGGTGAACAACCACACCAGCAGGCAGGCCACGCCGGCCAAGCCCGTGGTGGTGGCGTACTCGACCAGCAGGTTGTGGGCGTCCACAAAGATGTGGTCAAAGCCCTCAGCTTGGGCGGCGGCGCGCGAGCGACGCGCCAGCGTGGCGGCGCGAAATCTGCCTGGTCCGGCCCCGAGCAGCGGACGGTGGACGATGGCCTTGGCGGCGGCCTCCCAGACGCCGAGCCGGGCACCTAGTCCGCCCGACTCGACGACCAGCAGCCGACGCGAGGAGCTCGTCTCCTGAGCGCCCCCCCCGATGCGGGTGGCCAGACTCCCTCCTCCGAGGCCGACGATCGCTGCCGCCACCACGAGCGCGGAGACCTTGTGGGGGTTGCGCAGGGCCACCCAGATCAGCACGCCGGCTAGCACGCCCAGGGCGGTACGGGATCCGGAGACCTGTACGGCGGCGGCCGCGGCGCCTATCGCCCAAAGCCATCGAGTCCGGCCAGCAGACACCCGCGAGGCGAAAAAGACCGTGCCGGCGGCAGCGACCGCACCCAGATGCACCGAGTTGCCAAGCAGTGCCGGCGCCCGGCCACCCTGCACTCGGAGGGAGAATCGCGACAGATCAACGGCGACCTCGGCCACGCCGAGGACCACATTCACCAACACACCCGCAACGACGGCCTGCTCGATGAGCACCCGTCCGTGCGCCGTGGTCGAGGCACCCGCGGCCCACGCGCCAACCAGGGCGGCAACGAAGAACCACCCTGTCCCCCAGTTGAAAATGCCGAGAAGGCTCGCCCGGCGGTCGTCGGAAGCCAACGCGGCGATGCTGGCGACGGCCAGGAAAGCGGTGGCGGCCAGCGCCGGCAGGCGGAGCGGAGAGCGGTAGAGCGAGACCAGTCGGGGCAGGCCGACGGCGCCTAGCACGAGGGCCAACGCGGCGCGAGGAGACCAATACCCGGCCAAAAGCGAAGGGGAATAGGCCACCAGCAGCAGCAGAGCCGAGGCGGCGACGCTTAGATCGGTCCACGTTC
>CAXMLU010000245.1:0-4456 GCA_964194255.1 uncultured bacterium | reverse complement strand
CCCGCCGGTGGTTGCCGCGGGTCGGGCTTGCCTGGCCGGTGGCGACTCCATAGCTGCGGCACCGCATCGCCGAGTGCAGGCGGCTATGAAGCCTGGTCGGCGATGACAGCCGCGCAGTCGTCGGCCCGAAGGAGTGGGAGGTTGTGGCCTCCGGCCCACACGTCGAGGTGCACGTTGCCGTGCTGTTCGGCGATGCGGCGGAGGAACTCGAGGTCGACGACGGGGTCGCTGTCCCCGGCGACGAGGCGCACTGGAATGGTGAGGTCGTCCAGCCATCGCGCCCCATCGGCCGCCAGCAGGACGTGCTGGACGGTTTGGGAGTACGAGGCCCAGGTGTGCTGGACGCCGTCCGCGGCGATGGCCGCCGGGAGCTCGGGGTGGACGCGGACGGCGAGGCGGGCGGCCAGCCGGCGGTGGCCGCACACCCAGGCGCAGGCGGCGTGGGCGATGGGTCCAGGCAGGACGATCAGGCGGCCCATGGTGCCGGTGCCGCCGATGTGGGCCCGAGCGACCTTCGGGTCGGGGTAGAGGGGTGGGCCGAAGGCGACGATGCCCGCCACTCGGCCAGGGTGGCTGGCCGCCAGGCGCAGGGCGATGAGGCCGCCGAGCGAATGGGCGCCGATGGTGACCGGGTCATCGATGCCGAGGGCGTCCAGGCAGGCGACGACGGCGTTGGCGTGATCGTCGGGCGTGTACCCGGTGGCCGGTCGGGGAGAGCGCCCGAATCCGAGGAGGTCGGGAACGACAAGGCGGTGGTGGTCGGCCAGGACGTTGTATGCGGCCCCCCAGTACCGACCGGAGCCGACCAACCCGTGGAGCAGCACCACGGTTGAGCCGGTCGTGCCGAGGGTGCGCACGGCCAGTCCGCCGGCGTCGGTCACCGCTCCTCGGGGTGGCGCCCAGACGGCGGTCGTCGTCGGGCGGGACTTGGTTGGGTTCACAGCTTGAGGAGTCGTTGGATGGCTCGGGTGGCTTCGGCCAGTTTGCGGTCGCTGTCGCCGTCGGAGGATGCGGCGGCTTCCAGCACGCAGCGGCGGATGTGCTGGTCGAGCAGGCCGACGGCGACGCTTTGCAGCGCTCCGCAGGCGGAGCCGATCTGCGTGATGACGTCGATGCAGTAGATGTCGTCATCGACCATTCGTTGCAGCCCGCGCACCTGGCCTTCGATCTTGCGCAGCCGGGTCAGGTACTCCACTTTGTCCATCGTGTAGCCGCGGATGGCCATCGGGCGCATCTCTTCCTAGCTGGCGGGATCGACGATGAGGGTGCCGGTCATGCCCGCCTGGCGGTGTCCCGGCACGGAGCAGTAGAAGGGGTAGCGGCCGGGGGCGGCGGGCGCCTGGAGGCCACCGCGCATGGTCTGGCCGGCGGTGGTGGCGATCTGCATCCTGAGGGCGTCGATGGTGAAGTCATGGGGCTCGTCGGTGACGGTCAGGGCGATAGTGACCGTCTCCCCGGCCCGCACGTGGATCTCCGCGGGGCTGAACGAGTCAGACGTTGCCTCGACGGCGATCTCGCGGGAACCGGGCACAACCGGGTTGGTGGACCCAGAGTTGCCGCCCATCATCGAGCCACCGCCCATCATCGAACCGCTGGCGTAGTGCGACGCATTGCCGGGGTATCCGCCGCCCATCATGGTGCTCACCCGGCCGGAGCGGCCGTTGGCGGAGATGGCGGCCACGCCGACGGCGCCGAGGCCGATGACGGCCAAGCCGGCGATCACGGCGAGGGTCACGATCGAGGTCGGGCGCCGCGGCGGTGGCGGGCTGGTGGGGGGAACTGGGCGGGTGAGGGTGTCGGTCATCAAGGTCCTTTGGATTGGGTGCGCAACGTCCCCGCCCTTGTAGGGCGGGACTGCGGCGGGTGGAGGGCCGGGCAGCTCCAGCGGGGCGGGGTGAGCGGGGGTGCCGCTGGTTACGACGGGCGGCTTGGCGCGTCGACCTGGGTGGTCGGGTCGTGCTCGCAGCCGTGCCCGGTGTGGTCTTCCTTGTCGCTTCCGGCCTTGCCGCTCATGCCTTTCATCATGAAGATCATCATCAGCGGGCAGACCAGCAGGATGGAGTAGGGGAGCAGCGACGCGAACCGCACTCCGGTCAGGCCGAGGACTACGGCGACCACGGCGGCGGCTGCCACATAGGTGGGGATCCGGCTCTTCTGCATGTCAAGCTCCTTGGACTCGTTGTCTTCTTGTGCATCGTGCGCTGTGGTGGGCGGCCCCGAACACGGCCGGAGGACCATTACCGAAGGGCCGAAGGTCCCTACCCCCTGGAGGTAGGTCTGGCGCATGGTGGGTGTGTGCGGCAGACGCTGCCGCCGGAAGGTGTGACCATGAGCGCGACACAGATTGCGGTGACCCTGTCAGGGCTGGGTTTGATCGGCGGGCTGGGCTGGTTCTTCTTCCGGCCCCGCAAGGCGACCCAGGCGGTTGAGCGCGACGGTGTCCAGGAGGTCCGCATCGTGGTGAAGGGCGGCTATTCGCCCGACGTGATCCGGGCTCGGGCGGGCGTCCCGCTGCGGATCGTCTTTGACCGCCAAGAGGACGGGGACTGCAGCGCCCGGGTGGTGTTCGCCGACCTGGCCCAGAGCAGCTGGCTGGCCCCGCACGCCGAGACGACCGTCGACCTGCTCCCGGACCGGGCTGGGCGGTTCGGCTTCTCGTGCGGGATGAACATGATCCATGGGACGTTGATGGTGGACGGCGGCGCCGACGGCGAGTCGGCCGCTCAGACTGCGGCTGTCCCGGCTGTGCCCGCGGCAACGGAATCGCACGAGGTGACCGAGGATGCCGAAGCGGCCGCACGACGGGCCGAGGTCGCCGGCCTGGTCCGCCGGCTAGTCGCCGGCGCCGTCCTCACCGTGCCCGTATTCGTGGCGGTCATGGCCCACGGCGTGTTCGGGGCCAACTGGGTGCCGGGCGTGTTGTTGAACCGCTGGGTGCAGCTGGCGCTCATCGCCCCGGTGATGGGATGGGTGGGCTGGCCAATCCACCGCACCGGCTGGCTCGCCTTGGCCCATCGGTCCGCCGACATGAACAGCCTGATCACCCTGGGCACGGTCGCTGCCTTCGGCTACTCGAGCGTGGTGACCGTCGCTCCCGGTTTGGTGCCGAGCAATGTGCGTGAGGTGTATTTCGAGGCGGTCGGCGTGATCATCACCTTGATCGTTCTGGGCCGACTGCTCGAGGCCCGCGCCAAGGCCGGCACCGGTGAGGCCATTCGCAGGCTCATCGGCCTCCAGCCGGCCACCGCCCGCCTCCAGCGCGACGGGGTGGAGGTCGAGGTGCCCGTCGCCGACGTGATCGCCGACGACGTGGTCCTGGTCCGCCCGGGCGAGAAGATCCCCGTCGACGGCGAGATCTTCGACGGCCACTCGAGCGTGGACGAATCGATGGTCACCGGCGAAGCGATGCCGGTCACGAAAGCGTCCGGCGATGTGGTCATCGGAGCGACGGTGAACCAGACCGGGGCGTTCCGCATGCGGGCCACCAAAGTCGGCCGCGACTCGGTGCTGGCTCAGATCATCCGTCTGGTCCAGGCCGCGCAGAGCTCCAAAGCCCCCATCCAGCGTCTGGCCGACGCCGTGTCGCGGTTCTTCGTGCCGGCCGTGCTGTTCGTGGCCATCGCCAGCTTCGTGGTCTGGTTCGACGTCGGCCCCGCACCCGCGTTCACGTTCGCGCTGGTTTCCGCGGTGGCAGTGCTGATCATCGCCTGCCCGTGCGCTCTGGGGTTGGCCACGCCGCTGTCGATCATGGTATCCACCGGCAAGGGCGCCGAGGCGGGCGTGCTCATCCGCTCCGCCGAGGCCCTCGAGACAGCCCACCGGCTCAACACCCTCATCCTGGACAAGACCGGGACGCTGACCAAGGGCCACCCGGAGCTCACCGACGTGATCACCGTCGGCGCCATCGACCGAACCGAGCTGCTGGGACTGGTCGCCGCCGCCGAGCGGCGCTCCGAGCACCCGCTGGCCGAGGCCATCGTCACCGGCGCTGCCGCCCAGGGGATCGACGTCGCCCAGCCTGACGCCTTCGACTCCGTCACCGGCAAGGGGGTGCTGGCCACCGTCGCTGGCCACCGGGTCCAGATCGGCAATGCCCGGCTGCTCGCCGACGCAGGCATCGACGCCGGCCCGCTCGAGGCGATAACCGAGGCGCTGTCGGCCGACGGCAAGACACCGATGCTCGTCGCCGTCGACGGCAAGGCGGCCGGGGTGCTGGCCGTGGCCGACATGCTCAAAGACGACGCCGTGGCCGCGGTGGCGGCGCTGCGTCGACTCGGGATCGAGGTCGTCATGCTCACCGGCGACAACCGGCGCACCGCCGAGGCCGTCGGTCGGGCTGTCGGCGTCGACCGGGTCCTGGCCGAAGTCCTCCCCGGCGACAAGGCCGCCGAGGTCCGCCGCCTTCAGGCCGAAGGACGGCGGGTCGGGATGGTCGGCGACGGCATCAACGACGCCC
>CAXMLU010000244.1:0-9664 GCA_964194255.1 uncultured bacterium | reverse complement strand
CCCGCCTCGCCGGTGACGGCTCGGCAATCAGGGCTTGAGCTTTTCGCATGCGACCCATCGTAACCTGAGTGAGTCCTCACTCATAAACTCGGCTCAGGGAGAACCATGTCGGACCCAACTGGATTGGGCATTATGTTCGCCCTGAGCCCGCGGCCAGCCGGTCAGCTCTCCCGGTTCAGGTTTGCTTCTACGTGGAGTGCAACCAGGCGCTCGATAAGGTCGAAGGGAATGGGCTTCTTGAGCGGGAATCGGAGCGTGCCTTCGGATGCCCTGTAGGGCGACACTTCCCGCTCGAGGGCTTCGCCGACGGCGGGAATCGGGTAGAGCGCGATGTGGTGCTTCCACCCTGCAAAGTGCACCAGGGATCTGCCGTTCAAGTTGAACGTCGGCATCTGGTAGCTGATGGTCTCGTCCGCGCCGGGTGCCACGTTCCGTATCGTCCTTCGAACGTGTTGAAGGATGCGTTGAACGTCAGCGGGGAAGGTCCGGATGTAGTCATCGATCGTGTCGACTTTCTGTGCCATCAGGAGCCTTTCGAGTCGCTGGCGGAGGGCGCGGGCGCCCGAGGGTCAGCGGGCGAGGAGGTCGTCGAGGCGTTCGTAGCTCTCGCGAATGCCGCCCTCCATGCCGCTGGCGATGACGGCGTCGCGGGTCTCGAAGCTGTCGACCAGCGATGTCGATGTCATGCGAGTGCGGCCGTCGCCGAGGTCCTCGAGGACGAGGCGCTCCAGGGCCACGCCGTCGGGCATACCTTCGAAGGTGAAGGTCTGCACGATCACTTCTGAGGGGCGCACCTCGTGGAAGCTGCCGTAGAAGCCGAACTCGTTGCCGTCGCTGACGTGCAGGTACCGATAGGACCCCCCGGTGCGGCAGTCGTAGTGGTCGATCCGCATCTCGTGGCGGCGCGGCCCGAGCCATTGCACGACGAGCTTGGGGTCGGTATGGGCCCGGAAGACCTTCTCCGGCGGGGCGTCGAACTCGCGGACGATCCGCACGAGGGGGACCTTGGGGTCGACGGTGATCTCGGTCTCATGCGTGGTGGTGTTCATGTCGTTCTCCTGTCTGGGCTGGTTGGGGTGATGGGGTGGATGTGATGTCGTTTGGCATCGACCGGAGCAGGTCGTCGAGGCGGCGGTAGCGCTCCTCGGCCTGGCGGCGGTAACGCTCAATCCATTTGGTCATCAGGTCGAAGACCTCCGCTTCGAGGTGCACCGGGCGGCGCTGGGCCTCCCGGGTTCGGCTCACCAGGCCGGCGTCCGCCAACACCTTGAGGTGCTTCGAAACGGCCTGGACGGTCACGTCGTAGGGCTCGGCGAGCTCATTGACGGTGGCGTCTCCGACTGCGAGCCTCGCCACCATGTCGCGCCGGGTGGGATCGGCCAGCGCCGAGAACACCCGAGAGAGCGGATCAGCCGCCACAACGCCTCCCTGTATTCAACCATTCGGTTGAGAAAACCATAAAGGAGAAAGGGCGTGTTGTCCACCAGTTGGTTGAATAGCTTCGGCCGTCGCGAGGGACACCCCCGTCTCGTCGACGAGGCCTTTCTTGGGGCCAAACGCCGCGTCTATCTCGCGCCGCAGAGCGAACGACTCAGCCGACCAAGCTGAACCTTGGCTCGGGACGTCCGCCAAGGCCCAACCCGTCGATGGCCAAGAGGGCCCCCTCGAGGGCGGCATCGTCCGACTCGATGCCGAGCCCGATCGACACGACAAAGAGCCGGTCGAGATCGGCACCCCCGAAGGCGACATCTGTAGGGTTGACCACCGGGAGGGCGATGGTCCGATCAAGTCCCCTGGCGGTGAACCGGGCGAGCTGGCTCCCACCGACGAGAGCACACCAAAGTCCCTCCCCGATGTCGAGGGCCGAGCCGTCCGGACTTCCATCGAGGGCGGTCACGTCGCCGAAGATGGATCGCTCGCCGACTCCGCCATCCTTCGGTTCGTACAGATAGGAGTAGTAGTTGGCGGCCGTGTCGCCGACGATCAGGGTCATGGCGCCATCGATGACACCGACGGCCGGTCCGTTGGTGTTGGAGATGTCAGGGTCGATCAGCCGCCAGCCCCGCTCGGCGGAATACCACCACGCCGAGCCTTCGGCGGGGCCGAGGTTGAGCTTGCCGGTGATGAGGTTGCCGGACAGGTCGGCGCATGCGTCGTTGCAGCGGCCACCGAGCTCCGCCGGGTAGCCCACGAGCAGCCGGCAGGAACCGGTTTCTGGGTCGATGACGTGAAGGCCGTCATCGAGGACGCCGACGAGGGTGCCGCCCTCCGTGGCCACGATGCCCGTGACCATCGACGGGAGCGCCAACGTGTGGAGATCGCCTTCGCCGCCATCAAGCCAGTGCAGCGTGCGGGCCGCGCAGTCCACGAAGTACAGCCGATGAAACTGGTCATCCCACAGCAGGCTCTCGCCCCAACCTAAGCGGAAGGCACCAATCCGCTCGATTTTCATGAGGCTGTGTACCACAACCCGTCCCGCACGGACCGTTCGAAGGGGACCAGCCGATCGTCCGGCAGCCTCTCCGCCCCTCGAGACTTCGTGCTGGCACCACCCAGACAAGCGTGTAGGCCCTGTGTCCCCGCGAGGTTCGGAATGGGAAGATGACGCCGTGGCGGCAGTCTGGATGCGTATTCGCACCGACCTCCGTTCCGGCTGGCGCGGATGGACCGCGGTCGCTCTGCTGATCGGGCTCTTCGGCACAGCGGTCCTGGCAAGTGCCGCCGGAGCGCGGCGAACCGACACCGCATACGCCCGCCTACTCAAGTCGTCGAAGGCCGCCGATGTCGTCGTCTCACCTCAGGACACTGGCCTCGGCGGCTACTATGCAGCTCTCGCCCACCTGCCCGGCGTGGCCGCCATCGGTGCCGTCGCTGGCATCGAGCTGTTCACCCCTGGCGAGAAGCCCCAACACATAGCCGCCTTGGCCAGCGTCGACTCCCGATTCGGGACCGTTGTCGAGCGACCCAGGATCGTGGAGGGAGCGATGTACGACCCCCGTCAACCCGGGCAGGCGGTGGCCGAGCGCAACCTGGCCCAGAGCCTTCACCTGCGCGCCGGCAGCGTGTTGCACCTCTTCGCCGGGTCGACGGGCCCCGATGGGCCGGACCTGGCTCACGCTCGCCCCGTAACCCTGCACATCGTCGGAATCGCCGTCACCCGTGATGACGTGGTGAGCGTCAACGCCATCAGTTCCCAGCCGACCCTGCTCGCCACGCCGGCGTTCCTCCAGCAGTTCGATTCAAGCGTCTTTGCCTTCGACGGGGTCTACGTCCGCCTCCGGCCCGGCGCGTCCAGGGCATCATTCGAGGCGCGGGCCCAGGAACTCGCGTCGAGATTCCCCGAGACGGGAACCCGCTTATTCCTTGCCGACGAGCACCAGCAGGCGTCCATCGTCGAGCGCGCCATTCGCCCGCAGGCTGCCGCGCTCGCCATTTTCGCCCTGCTCCTCGGCCTCACCGGGCTGTTAATTGTCGGCCAGGTCGCCACCCGCCAGATGTTCGTTACGGGAAATGAGTATCACACCCTCCGGGCGCTTGGCATGAGCCAACGGCAGCTCACGGCGGTCGGCCTGGCCGAAGTAGGAATGGCCGCGGCCGCCGGTACGCTCCTCGCCGTCGTCGCGGCCGCCGTGGTCTCTCCGCTCACACCCATTGGCCCCGCCCGGATCGCAGAGCCTCAGCCCGGACTGGCCGCCAACTGGGCCGTGCTCGGTGGCGGAGCAGTGACCATTTTCGTACTGATCCTGGCGCTCGTCGCGGTGTGGTCGCTGGCCGCGAGCACAAGGCAGATTGCGGAGCCGACACAAGCGGCGGACCTCAGTCGTCCTTCGCGACTCGTAGGCGCGATCGCGGGTATGCGTGTTCCGGTGAGCGCATCCGTTGGGGTGCACCTCGCCTTGCAGCCCGGCCGCGGCCGGGCGTCCGTTCCCACCCGAAGTGCAGTTGGTGGGCTGATCGTCGCCATCGCCGCCCTGACAGCAGCGTTCACCTTCGGCGCCAACCTCTTCCATCTGCTCGACACGCCACATCTCTACGGACAGACCTGGAGCACGGGCGTAGACGCGCAGTTCGGTGTCATGCCGGCCGCAAAGACGGAGCAATTTCTACGTCAACAGGCTGGTGCGATCGCCTGGACCTTCGGCAATCACGGAACCGTTTCGATGAACGGCGACACGGTCCCAAGTATCGGAGTCACCGCCGGCCGAGGGCCGACGATGTGGCCCACAATTCTCGAGGGCCGAAGCCCTCGAACATCAGACGAGATCCTGCTGGGGACAAAGACGCTCAAAACCTTGCACCGCCACGTCGGCCAAACGGTCGATGTCACCGCCGAAGGACAGAGCAAACCAAGGGCGATGCGCATCGTCGGCCGGGCGGTGTTCCCGTTCTTCGGTCGCGGAAGCTTCACCCCGACCGGGCTTGGGGAAGGGGCCGCGCTCAACGATCCCACACCGAATCCCACGGGTTTCAACTTCTTCCTCATGAGCTTCAGGTCGGGCCACAGGGGTTCGCAAAACACGGCTGCATTGAGCGACAACCTGCGTCACATTGGCGTCTGTCCGGCAGACCAATTTTGTAACGTGTTCGATGCTCAGCGGCCACTCGACCTCAACAACTATGGCCGCGTCCGGGACACGCCCTTGGCACTGTCCGGCATCCTGGCCTTGCTGGCGGTGGCCACCCTTGCTCATCTGCTCCTGGTTTCTACGGTGCGTCGTCGTCGCGATCTCGCCGTGTTCAAGACACTCGGCTTCGTTCGTCGTCAACTCACATCCGCGGTGGCATGGCAGGCGAGTGTGCTCGTCGCCGTCGCCCTCGTGATCGGCCTGCCCCTAGGGCTGGCGGCCGGACGCTTGGTCTGGAGGGCATTCGCGACGCGTCTGGGCGTTGCAACTGGGGCGGTGGTTCCCGTGCCGTATGTCTTACTCACGATCGCCACCACGTTCCTTGTCGCGAACGCGTTGGCAGTCGGCCCTGGGCTGGTGGCCGCTCGTCGCCCCGTGGGACCCGTCCTCCGATCGGAATAAGCGTGGCACCACCGTCTCTGCCACGGTGGTGGAGCACGAGCAGCCCGAATGCTGACCACCTTGGTCTGGGGCCGGAGGTAAGTCACACTGCCAACGGAGGGGTGCGACCAGCGCGACCTCGGAGGTCGAAAGCTCTGGACGATGTTCGCCCGGAATATCTTTGTCGTGCCCGCGCCAACCGTGCCGGTGCGGTCCGTCATCCTGGTCGCCGTCGGCGCCCTCCTGTTCTCCAACATCGTTGCTGCTCTTCCTGGGCGACTCGCGGCCCGTACACCGACGGCCCGGGTCCTACGGACAGAGTGGATGACTCTCGCCGCTACTCGGACTCCCTGGGTGGCAGGATGTGCCGCATGATCGAATCGGATCCGAAGGCGGACCTTCACCGTTACCTGCAGGCCGCTCGGGATGCGCTGCTCTGGAAGCTCGACGGGCTCTCGGAGTTCGACGTCCGCCGCCCGATGGTGCGGACCGGTACCAACCTGCTGGGACTGATCAAGCACGTGGCCAGCGTCGAGGCCGGGTACTTCGGTGACACCTTCGGCCGGCCGTTCGACGAGCCGCTGCCGTGGTTCGAGGACGACGCCGAGCCCAACGCCGACATGTGGGCTACGGCAGATGAGTCGCGCGAACAGATCGTCGGGCTGTACCACCGGGTGTGGGCGCACTCGGACGTCACGATCGACACGCTCACCCTGGACGCGATCGGCCACGTGCCCTGGTGGCCGGCCGACCGGAGCGAGGTGACGTTGCATCGGATCTTGGTCCACATGATGGCCGAGACCAATCGGCACGCCGGGCACGCCGACATCGTCCGCGAGCTCATCGACGGTGCGGCCGGACTACGGGACGGCCACGACAACATGCCCGCTGGCGACCACGCGTGGTGGGAGAGCTACCGCGACCGGCTGGAACAGGTCGCGCGCGAGGCCGGCCAGACCTGATCCGACCGGGCGCCCTCTCAATCCGCGCCGAGGATCGAGCCGATGAGGCCCAGAGGTGGCGAGCCGAGTTCAAGCAGCGCGGCGTGAAACCGTCGGTGGCTGTACTGAGTGCCCCATTGCGCCTGAGCCTGGTCGCGCAAGGCGAGGATCTCTAGCTTGCCGAACGTGTAGCAGCCGTATCCAGGATCGAACGAGGCCCGCGCCGCTTCCGAGCGGGCCGCCGGTCCGGCCAGGCGGCCGTCGACTTGGAAGCGGTGGATCGCCTCTTCCATCGCCATCCCGCCAGTGTGCAGGCCGATGGAGACGATGAGGCGGGTTACCCGCACAAGGGCCTCGAGGGCGACTCCGATCGCGAAGCGCGGATCGCCGGCCCGGAAGCCCTCCTCCAGGCACAGCTCCTCGGAATAGTGCGCCCAGCCCTCGAGGAATGACCACGACTGAAGTGCCCGTCGGACGTCGCCCTCCGCTCGCCGCAAGCAACGGGAGTGCGCGAAGTGCCCGGGTGCCACCTCGTGCACAGTGATCACCGGGAGGGTGGTAGCACTGAAGACCGACAGCCAGTCGTCCTGCTGCTCCTTGGGCCAAGCCGAATCAGGGGGGGTGATGTAGTACCACGACGGGGCATCATCCTCGTAGGCACCGGCCGGGCTGATCATGGCCATCGCCCAGCGACGCGACGGCGGCGCCGGCCCGACCAGGCATTCGCCATCCGCGTACGGCGTCAACTCTCGTTCCCGGGTGAACTCCAGCACTTCAGCCACCTGCCTCGTCGCCTCGGCCAGAACACCGTTGGCGTCTGGGTGGTCCTGGTGAAGGCGTTCGATAACCGGCTCGGGTGGTTCACCGGGAGCGAACTGGGCGGAGGCATCGGCCAGCATGTCGTTGAGCCGGTCCCGCTCGCGCTCGGCCCGCGCCGCCAGGCGGCCGAGGTCTACGGTCATGGCCTCCGGTGCGCCCATCAGGCTGGCGAGCCGCTCCGAGCCGATGGCCGCATCGGGATCTCCGTTTTCGGCGAACTCCGCAACGCGGGCGACAAGTCGCTGATGGGCGGCGAACGCCGAAGCGATGACCGGGTCGTCGGCCGCGTCATCGTCGAGGCCGGCGGCTAACCCCCGAACGGCTTCGAGCAGCCCGGCGGCCACCGGCCGGGGAACAGCATCAAGGGATTCCAAGGCGGCGTCGACAGCGTCCGGCCAATTGGCGATGTGGCGGCGGCGCGCGTCTCGGCGCACATCTGCGTCGGCGTAGGTCCGCTCGTAGCAGGCGAGGTCCAAGTTGAACAAATGCGTGAGTGGGCTGCGCCGGTGCTCTTGCAGCTCGCCGTAGATCACCCGGGCGCCGGCTTCGAAGGCGGCGAGGTGGGCCTCCGTCAGGTTGTCCATCACCGTACCGGTCGCCGCTTTCCCGAGCCGGGCCAGCCCGGCCGTGACGCCCGCCGGCGAAAGATCCTGCACGACGCCGTCATACTCGTGCAGGCCCGCATACTCTCTGCTCTCAGCGACGAACATGTCGCATGCAGCACGCACCCTTTCGTCCACGGCAACCACGGTACTGGCTCGTCGCTCATCCTGGTGGGTGGATTCGAACCGCCCATGTCGTCAAGCTGGAACTGGCATCGACTCCTTGATCGGCGGGGCGTCTCGGGTGCGGCGAACGGGCCGGTAGACCAGGGCGACACTGACCACAATGGCCGCGCCGACGATGCCGTCAGCCCAGAAGTGGTTTCCCGTCCACACGACGACCATCGTGGTCAGGGCCGGGTAGGCGAGAGCAAGCCAACGCCAGCGATGGCTCGAGATACAAATGATCAGAACGGCGACAAGGACCGCCCAGGCCACATGGACTGACGGCATGGCGGTGAGCTGGCCGGGGTCATGAAGTCCAGCGAGAAGGGCGCCGTTCGACAACCTTGGGTGCGCCGTGTCCACCAACCCGAGTTCCGGAAGTAGGCGAGGCGGCGCTACAGGGATGGACTGAAACGGAATCGTGAGCAGCGTGGTCGAGAGGACCAGCATCCTTCGGCTCCATCGATACATCGCACGGTGAAAGAAGAACACCCACGCCAGGCAAATCAGCAAAGCACTGTAGTGAGCGAGCGGATAATACTGGTTGCCAAACGACACCAGCCACCGGTGGGAAAGGATGCCTCGCTGGACGGCGTGCTCGCTGGGAAGGTGGAGTGTGCGCTCGACTCGCCACACCCATCGCCCGTGGGAAACGGCTCCCGTCGTACTCGTCACGGTGAAGTCGAGGAACAGCTGCCAGACCGCATAGAGGGCGAAGAGGACAGCGCTTTCCATGAACACGTCGGCGACCAAACCTCCCTGAAGTACGCGCCGGACGGCCCAGGCGACCAGCCCGACCAGACCGGCAACCGCGGCGGCCTGTTGCCATGAGACGCCAATCACGGCACCACTCGCCACCCATCACGTTGTGGCGCGCCAGCGCCGATCCAATACCGCTGTCCAGAGAACCCGACGGAGTCCGCATGCCAACCAGCTGTTGCGCGCCGTGCCGAGTCCGCCATTCCCGCCTCTTCGCCTAGAACCAGCGCACCTTACCGGCCGGTCGAACCGGTCCATTCCATCACGACGGTGGCGTGGCAATCGGCGTCGCTCTCCGCTTGCCAACGCCCCTCGTAATACATGGCGCGACTGGGAAGGTCCGGTCGATATGGGCGTGTGAGGATCGGTCTTAGGTCGGATGTTCACGGGAATCGAGTGGCTGTCGATGCGGTCCTGGAAGATGGACAGCCGAAGGGCTCAACGCGTGGTGGGTGCTCGGAGATCTCGTCGCGATTGGTCCCGGTCCCGTGTCGACGTTGGAGCGTCTAACGAACCTGCCGGGCGTCCGATTCTTACGCGGCAACTCCGACCGCTACGTCGTCACTGGCGATCGACCATGGCCGCACGCGGTCGATGTGGAACACGACCCCTCACTCCGGGCCTTGTTCGACGCAGTCGTCGGGCTGGCAACCTACTGATCGAATGTGAAGAACACCGTGCCCGATGGTAGTGGGGCTCCGATGCTCGGCTTGCCTCAGGTCGCTGTGATGGTCAAGCCTCCAGCCGAACCCGGGCAGGTCATGCTCGAGGCGCGCTTTTCAGCGAGGCCGTGTCGTCGGCGGCGTCTTAGCTGCACCTCGGGTTCTGGTGGACTCCGAGCGGGACTTCACCGGCCTCGCCCGCTCACTGGCAGCGCTCTACGGTGACTCCGTGCAGATCGTGCGTGACAAGCTGGCTGACGACCCGACCGTCGATATCACCACGACCGGCCGGCGGACCGGCATGGCACGACGTCTCGAGATTTGGATGCTCGACGTGGAAGGCCGGTTCTTCATTACCGGGACGCCTGGTCACCGGGGCTGGCTGGCCAACCTGATGGCCGACCCGCACCTTACGGTGCACCTCAAGCGGCGCGCCCATACCGACCTGGACGCCCGCGCGGAAAGGATCACCGACGAGCCGACCCGGCGGCGCGTCCTCGAGCACCTGGCCGCAACGTGGTACCGGAGCCAGGTTTCCATCGACGAGTTGGTGCGCTCTGCACCAATGATCGAGGTGTTCTTCTCTCCGGTTTGATTCGCCGCCGACATCTCCGGCTTCCACCCCGGGTCGAGCTCTTGCCTGGCATGCGCTCGTGGGGTGCCAGAAGTCGATCACGTCAGGCAGCCAGGTCGTATTCGTGGATCAGTCC
>CAXMLU010000243.1:0-1560 GCA_964194255.1 uncultured bacterium | reverse complement strand
CAGGTGAAGTACGTGTAGCTCTGGGTGAACCCGACCTCGGCCAGCTTGGCCATCACCTTTGGCCGGGTGAAGGCCTCCGCCAGGAAGATGGCGTCCGGGTGCTCGGCCAGGATGGCCGGGATCAGCCACTCCCAGAAGGCCATGGGCTTGGTGTGAGGGTTGTCCACCCGGAAGATGCTCACGCCCTGATGCAGCCAGTAGTCGAGGATGTCTTTGCAGGCGGCCCACAGGGCGCGCCGGTCATCGTCGGCGGGCCAGAAGTTCAGCGGGTAGATGTCCTGATACTTCTTGGGCGGATTCTCGGCGTAGGCGATCGAGCCGTCGGGCCGGTGGAAAAACCATTCCGGGTGCTCGGTCACCCAGGGGTGGTCTGGAGAACATTGGAGGGCGTAGTCGAGGGCGATCTCCATCCCAAGCTGCTGTGCCCCGGAGACGAGGTCCCGGAAGTCCTTGAGCGTGCCCAGGTCCGGGTGAATCGAGGTGTGGCCGCCCTCCTCGGCGCCGATCGCCCACGGACTCCCCGGATCGTCGTCCCCGGCGCCGAGGGTGTTGTCGCGACCCTTGCGCTCGGTGCGCCCGATCGGGTGGATGGGCGGGAGATACACCACATCGAAACCCATGGCCGCCACGGCCGGCAGCCGCTCGAGGGTGCCCTTGAACCCGCCGTCGGAGCGGGGGAAAAGCTCGTACCACGCCCCGACCAACGCCCGTTCCCGATCGACCCAGATGCGGAATGACCGCGAGGTGGTGAGGTCGATGGCGCTTTTTGGCCCCTCGTCCTCTCCCAGCAACGCCAGTTCGGCCTGTTCCACGTCGACGGGCTGCCCGGCCGCCAGCTTCAACTCGATGTTCCGGATCAGGGTGGCGTGGCGGTCCGTCCAGGCCTCCACCACGAAGGAGTACATCCCCATGCGGGTGGGCTCAATGACCGCCGACCAGCGGTCGTTGCCCACCACCGCCATCGGCGCCACCAGCCACGCGGTGCGTTTTGCGTCCGCCGGCCGATAGCGAATCCGGGCGGCCAGAATGTCGTGGCCGTCCCTGAAGATGTCCGCCGAGACCCGGACCGCCTCGCCGACCACCGCATTGGCCGGATGGGCCCCGGTCGGTGTACGAGGGCGCACGTCATCGATGATGATCCGTCCGAGCACCTTCTCCTGCCTACCACGTCTTTGCCTCTAGGCATCCACAGAATCAGGCAACTGCCCGATGCGGGCCGCTACCTCAGAAGCGCATCGTGGCGCTATGACCTCCTTCTACGCAGTGGACACGATGGCTTCAGATCACCGCCATGAGATGTTGTCCGAGGCCCATGACCGTCGGCTGGCGGGCAGGCGACCGGCCAGCCGGCGGACCCGAATCCGACTCTTCCATCACCGAACCCTTTCCCCGCCTGGTCTGCATGTGTGGGCGAGAGCGCGGATGCTGATGGGCGGCATGCCGGCGGATCCGCAGCTGGAGTGTGGTCGATAGCCTGGCTGTAGTGATCGTGGGAAACGTTGGGCTTTCGCCGATCATGGTGGGCTGGGGCAGCGAACTGAGCCGCCTGCAAGAGCTAGT
>CAXMLU010000242.1:0-2157 GCA_964194255.1 uncultured bacterium | reverse complement strand
GAGGTGCTCGGTCAACGGCTGGGGCGGGTGGATCTCCGCACCCTGCGCACCAGGATCGGACTGGTAAGCGCGTCGGTGACGCGAACGTTGCGGCCCGGCCTGGCCGCCGCGGACGTGGTGATGACCGGGCGTCACGCCGCGTTGGAGCCGTGGTGGCAGACCTACACCGACGATGACCGCCACCGGGCCCGATCCCTGCTCGACGATGCCGGCTTCGGTCACGTGGCCGACCGTTCCTTCGGGGTCATCTCAGAGGGCGAGCGTCAGCAGGTCCTTTTGGCTCGCGCCCTCATGGGGACACCGGAACTGCTCTTGCTCGACGAGCCGGCCGCCGGTCTCGACGTCGGCGGCCGGGAACGCTTGGTCTCCTCTCTGCGCCGGCTGGCCGAAGACCCGGCCACGCCGCCGATCGTCTTCGTAACGCACCACGTCGAGGAGATCCCGCCATCGTTCACCTCGGTTCTCTTGCTGCGAGGAGGCACGACGGTGGCGAGCGGACCGCTGGGCGAGGTGCTCACGTCGCGTGCGCTCTCCGAGTGTTTCGGACTCCGGCTCCGCGTCCGCCACGATCGGGGCCGCTGGTCCAGCCGCGCCGTTTAGGGCCGTCCGTTCGGACCCGAACGTAGGTGGCGGGCGTCGACTAACTGCGCACTTCGCCGTCCTGCGCCCCTGACGGAGTCTGGCCCTCGTTAGCGGGCAGCTTTTGATCCGCCAGGGGGACAGAGTCCGCTACCAGTGCCTGACAGGGATTTGCCCGTTTTGTTCGGGCACGGCCACTCGACGGTCACCCGACGGACGGCCAGCCGCCCGGCCCCGGCCCGGGTCCTAGCCGAGGACGAAATTGACCAGCCGGCCCGGGATCACGATGGCCCGCTTGACTGTCGCCCCGGCGAGAAGAGAAGCAACGCGGGGCGACGTCCGGGCCGAGGCTTCGACGGTCGCCGCGTCGGCATCGGCAGCAACGCGGATGTGGCCCCGAACCTTGCCGTTCACCTGCACGGGTATCTCGACCACGTCATCGACCAGCAGGTCGGGCTCCGGAACAGGAAACGGCTCGTACGCCAACGACTGGGGATGGCCCAGCCGGAACCACAGCTCCTCGGCCAAGTGCGGGGCCAGAGGAGCCACCATCAGCGTCAGGGCTTCGGCGACGTCTCGGGGCGCGAGCCCGTCGGGCGAGGCGGCGACGACTCGCGTCAGGTGGTTGTTGAGCTCGATCAGCCTGGCCACGGCCGTGTTGAACTCGAGATGCTCCATGTCGTGAGCCACCGCCGCGATCGTGCGATGCAGCAGGCGCCTCGTGTCTTCGTCGGCGGGCTCCGGCGACACGCTGGGCTCACGGGTCGAGGTATCGATGACGTTGCGCCACAGGCGCTGGAGAAAGCGGTGCATGCCGACAATGTCCGAGGTGTTCCACGGCCGGCTCGTGTCCAGCGGGCCCATCGCCATCTCGTATAGCCGAAGAGTGTCCGTCCCGTACGCCGCGACGATGTCGTCGGGCGCTACTGAGTTCTTCAGACTCTTGCCCATCTTCCCTTGCTCGCGCCGAACGGGCCGGCCCGCGTAAAACCAGCCGCCGTCGTGCGCCTCCACTTCCTCGGCGGGTACGTACACGCCCCGCTCGTCGGTGTAAGCGAAGGCCTGGATATAGCCCTGGTTGTACAGGCGCTGGAACGGCTCCGGAGTGGACACGTAGCCGCGATCGAACAGCACTTTGTGCCAGAAGCGGGCGTAGAGCAGATGCAGCACGGCGTGCTCGACCCCGCCGACATAGAGGTCCACTCCGCCGACCTTCATGGCGCCGGCGGGCGCGTCGACGTCGTGTACCGGCCCCGTCATCCAGTAGCGCTCGACCGCCGCGTCGCAGAAGGCCTCCTCGTTGTCCGGATCCACGTAGCGCAGGTAGTACCAGCACGACCCCGCCCACTGCGGCATGGTGTTGAGCTCGCGGCGATACAAACGCGGCCCGTCACCCAGATCCAACTCGACATTCGCCCACTCCTCGGCTCGGCCGAGGGGCGGCTCTGGCACCGACTCGTCGTCGTCGGGCAGGACCCGCGGCGCGTAGTCCTCGATTTCCGGCAAGGGGACCGGGAGCATCGACTCGGGTAACCCGATGGGCAGTCCCGTCTCGTCGTACACAATCGGGAACGGCTC
>CAXMLU010000241.1:0-6169 GCA_964194255.1 uncultured bacterium | reverse complement strand
TGTGTATAAGAGACAGCTGATACCCTTTGCGCTTTGGGTCTTGGGCGAGGCTGCCGGAGTTCAGGCTCCGGAACAGGTGACCTTGGGGTTCCACTCGTTGAACATCCCGCTCGGGTTGTGCTTCCAGATCCAGGCGTGCAGCTCGTAGAAGGGCGACAACCCATAGCGGTTCGGGCTGGACGCGAGCGCGAACTTCTCGCCGAACAGCTCGGGGGCTCGGTGTTCCCGGCTGCGACCCACGCTGCCTGCGTGACGATGTACTCGACCGCGACCAGTCGCAACCGGCCGTGGGGCGCGGGCTCGTATACCAGGGCCTCGGGGGTCGCCGCGTTCTCACGGGGGTCGCCCACCCGAGTGGCGTTGACGTAGTGGATACCCATCCCGCCGACTCGAGGATTGTCGATGCAGGCGATGCCGTTCACGTCCTTGAAGAGTCCGTAGCCATCGGGGCCAGCCTTGTTTACGTTGCGGAACTCCGCCGTGCCGTGGCGGGCGCGGCTGAGGCCGTCGGTTTCGTCGGCGCCGGCAGTGACCGCGGGAACGAGTACGGCAAGAGCGAGTGCCCCGACCGCGATAAGGGATCTGATTCTCATGGGGGTTCCTTTCTGTGTGTGTGTGGACGAAGACGCACGGGACCGGGCGGCGGCTCGATGCACTCGAGCTCGCGGCCGGGCGCCGTCAGTTGATCCCGACGTGGCGTCCGGCGGTTCTCAGCGGTAGAAGTAAGGGTCGAGCACGGTGACCCGGGTAATCGAGTCGAGCGGTTCCCACGCCTCCGGGTCTCGGCGCCGAGCGCGGACCAAACCGACCACCGCGAGGGCTACTGCTCGTGGCACGGGTGATGTTCGCGGATTGCGAAGGATGAGCGTCGCGGACGCGACAGCGTCCTCCCAACATTTTCGGTCCAAGTTGGCCCGGGGCGCGGTAGGCGAGCAGGTAGCGCGCCACAGGTCCAGGCCGCTTCCTCGCAGTAGGGAAGCCGGGCGTTGAAGTGCCTGTCGGTGGCGCCGTAGAGCCGGCCCCGCGGTGACCACCAGGTCAGCGCCACATTCGCTCGGCCAGTGTGCTCATCCAGACCCCGCCCTAAGGCGAGTTGCAGGGCCCGCTCGATCTTCTCGACGCCGGCCTGGTCGCCGCTAAGGAGCTCTAGTGCCGAGATTTAGCAGTCTGTAAACGCGAGCCTCGGCATCGCCAAGTTCCTCGGCCAGTCCGCTCGCCATCGCCGCCCAGTTTCGAGTCTCCTCGACATTTTCGGAATTGAGCGCCAGGTGGGAGAGATTGCAGTACGCCAGCGCCAGCTCGCGGCTCGTCGGCAACCCGGCGAGTACTCGGACCGCCTCGCGACCGATCTCCCAGGCCTGCGCGATGTCGCCCTCGTAGCGCAGCAGCAGCGACAACGACCGGGCCGCGTGCCCGTGCCGTAGCCGTTCCCCCCCGGCCCGGTGCTGCTCCAGGGCCATCCGCTGCGCCTCGACGGCGGCCGGAAAGTCACCGGAGAGGTAGCAGGCATAGGCGCAGCGATCGAACCGTTCACCGAGCAGCTCGGGCGCTTCCTGCTTTGCGAAGCGGAGCGCTCGGGCACATTTTTCGGCAGCCTCACGATGAGCGCCCAGAGCCGATGCGCGCGTCGCGGCCTCGGGAGCGAACCGCAGGACGGCGGTCGCATCGTGAGCTGCCTCGGCATGGTGGGCGAGCCGGGCGGGGTCCGGCGTCGTGCCCGACGCCAGCGCCTCCAAGGCCAGCTGGTGTAGCCGCCTCGTGCTTGGGTGCGAACGTTCATTTTGACGTACGCGGCAATCACGTCGGTGTTGTTTGGCGCCCTAGTGCGTAGCGACGTTCCGGAAGGGCCAGACCAGCTGGCGGATGTAGCCCTTCGGCTGTTCATCGTCGATTCCGTACCGGGCGGGCATCCGGCCTTTCGGGAGGTACAGCGTCCCGAACAATGCGTCGATCCAGGGAAACTCACCGGCGAAGTTGGTGTTGTAGGCCTCCGGCACATTGGCGTGATGCCAATGATGAAACTCTGGTGTGGCGACGACCCAACGCAACGGGCCGAAGGTAAGCCGCACGTTGGCATGGATGAAGATGGCCTGCAGGGTGGTGAGGAAGATGAAACCACCGAAGGCGGCCCTGGTGAAACCAAGGGCGAAGAGGGGAAGGATCACGCACGACCGGGTCCAGACCTGATCGATCGGGTGGAGGTGGCCAGCGGCCAGCCAATCCATCTCCCGGATCGTGTGATGAACCTTGTGGAACCGCCAGAGAACGGGCACGGCATGTGCGGCCCGGTGACCGGCATAGCCGCCGAACTCAGCGATGGTGAACGCCTCGATGAACTGCAACCAGGTCGGCTGGCCGACGATGGCGTGGTGGATCGATGCCGGAACCAACGCCCGTAGACCCAATCCGATGACCACAATCGGGACGATGAGGAGCGCATTGGAGAGCACGTTGTTGACCAAGAAGTGGACCACGTCGGTCCTCCACCCCTCGCGCCTGAACTTCCGGGGGTGGAGGGCAAAGAGCTTCTCGATCGGAATGAAGATGACGGCGACGACGACGATGCCGAAGACCATCCCGCTGCGGATGGCCAGCGCGCCGAACAGCATCGCCAGGCTCCCCAGCCCGAGAACCACGCCGGCGCCCGTCAGGCTCCTGGCCGTCGAGCCGTCGGGCACCGGCATCTCCGTCACAGTCGAGAGCGGGGGAGGGGTGCTGCGCATGGCCTTACTTTGCCTTGCTGACGTCGGGCTTGGGCGCTCGATGGAAGTTGACCGCCTGCTGAGCCATCTTGGTCAGACGGGCCTTGAGCAGAGCCGCCCGGGCGGCGGTGAGCTTGCCGTTGGCGACCGCTCGGTCGATTCGCTGGTTCCCGGCCGTGACCAGGGCGAAAGCCACCGTGCTGGGATCTACATGATGGGCGGTGGCCACCTCCGCGATCGAGGATCCCGACTTCAGCTGGGTGATCAACTCCTGGGGGCTAATGCCGATGGTCTTGGCCGAGACGACGATCACGGCCCGCCGCAGACGCTGACGGAGGGGACGATGGACCTTCACCGGAGAGGCCCCAGCGGATGCCGAATTCTGGGCGGCGACGGCAGCGGTCGGGGACGCGCTGGCCGCTCCAGCCAGTACGAAGGTGCCCGCCCCGAGGGTGGCAGCGGCAACCGTGGCGGCGACGGTCTTCTTGATGTTCATTGGGCAATTCTCTCCGTGGCGGGTCGTCCTTGTTGGCGACATGACCAGGATGGCGGCCAGATGTGTTGATTCTGTGAGGTAGCCGTTAGCCGCGAGGCAGAATCTGGCCCATGGCGAGAATCTCGTTGGCGGCCGCCATCAAGGACGTGGCCGATCGCGACCCGGTACTCGCCCACCTCGTCGAACTGGGGGGGCCGATCACTGCACGGCCCCCCGACGCGGACGGACATTTCGGCGCGCTGGTCCGGGCCATCGTGTTCCAGCAACTGGCCGGTGCCGCCGCCCGGGCCATTCACCAGCGGGTCCGCGCCGTCGTGGAGGGCGACTTCACCCCCGAGACTTTGGCCAGCGCCACGGATCAGGTGCTTCGGGGCGCCGGCCTCTCCGCCGCGAAACTGGCGTCACTACGGGACCTGTCGGTCAAGGTCCTCGACGGCACCGTCGTGCTCGACGGCTCGTCCAAGCTCACCGACGACGAAATCGTCGCCCGCCTCACCACCGTGCGGGGCATCGGCCCATGGACCGCGGAGATGTACCTGATGTTTGAGCTGCGCCGGCTCGACGTCTGGCCCGTCGACGACCTCGGCGTACGCCAAGGCTACGGCCTCGCCTGGGGGCTTGACCCCCCGCCTACGGCGAAGGAGCTCGCGCCGCTGGGCGAGCGCTTCCGTCCGTACCGCTCCGTCGTCGCCCGCTACTGTTGGGAGGCCGTCGCCCTGTTCCGAGGCGGGACCGACCCCAGCCTGAGGTAGCCGAAGCACACTTACGGGGACCGGCCGTCGATCCGGTGAACGAGCGCGGCCGCTTCCCTGGCCGTGCTTCGGAACAACCCTCGCCGGTAGAGGTGGGGGGCGATGGCTCGCACCACAGGGCCGCTCCGGAGCCAACGCGGGATCGTCTGTTCGAATCGATCTCGCTCGATGGCGGCTAGGACGGCACGAGCCACCCGATCGGCGGGCACAGGCCTCGGCACCTTCCGTTGGAACGGCACGCCGCGAGCCTCGGTGAAATGCGTCTGGACAGGACCGGGATTGACCAACGACACGGCGATGCCGAATCGACCTTCGTGCGCGTACGCGACGAGGCTGGGAATCCGGTTGCGGCAAAGGCGATCGTCAGGCCGGCCGGCTTATCCACCTTGCCGTGAGTCCGGTGATTGGGCGGCCCTGGTCCGGATAACATCGCCACGCCGGAGGGTGGGCATGGCGCACGAGGTCATCGGACGAGAGCTCGAACGACCCGCAATCGACCGCGTGCTCGGTAGCGCCGCGCAGGGACTGTCGATCCTGCTCTTTGAAGGCGAGGCCGGCATCGGCAAGACCACCCTGTGGGAGGCGGCGCGAACTGCGGCCGTCGAGCGGAGGTTCGAGGTCCTCTCCTCCCGTCCCGCACCCTCCGAAGCGGGCCTCCCGCTCGGCGGGTTTGGGGACTCGTCGACGATGCGGTGGTCTCTGTCGGGTCGGGGCCGAACCTGCCACAGCGATGGGGTGCTCCGACGCCTCGTACACGAACTGGCAACCAATCCGGACCAGCATCCGAGCAACTGTGGCTCACGATTGTGAACGGGTCGCTTCCGGCCGATGTCAGTCGTATGAACTCCTCTCGCCCGGCGGGTGGCCTCACCCGCTCGTGAGAAAGCTCAGTCGAACGTGGCGGACCGGGTTGTCGGTATTGAGGTCAACAAGCACGATTCGTTGCCAGGTGCCGAGCAGGAGATTCCCCCGTTCGACCGGAACGGTCAGTGCGGGACTCACCAGCACCGGCAGAAGATGGTCTGCCCCGTGGCCGGGTGTCCCGTGTGCGTGGTGATACCGGATATGGCGGGGGAGAAGGCGCTCGAGGGCCTCGAACAGGTCCGCCTCAGATCCCGAACCCGTCTCCATCAGCGCCAGTCCTGCGGTCGCGTGCGGCGCGAAGACATGAAGGATTCCGTCGCCCCGTCCCCGGCAAAACGTAGACGCCTCGTCGGTCAGATCGACTATCTCCCGGTCCGACGTCTCGAGTTCCAGCACGGCGCTATCCATCGAAGCGCAATCGGCCCTCGAGGACATCGACTGCGGTTTCCTCGACGGTGCGTCTAGCGGCCTTGGCGTGTTCAACGAGCCGGAGAAGTGCCTCAGCAGTGTCGACTCGAGCTTGGGCGACGATCATCCCCGTCGCCTGGTGGACCTGCGGCGTCCACGACGCGGCCGCTGATGAATTTCCGTCGGTCATAGTGCACTGCCTTCCGCCCAGCCTGCCTAGCCGCGACTCTACTGTCTGCCACCAACGGTGGATTACCTCGGGGCGGGACGAGCAGAAGCAACCTCGTTCACTCCTTGTTCACCAGATGAGCACGTCGGTGCGCAGCGGAGGCAGGAGGACGCCCATCACGTCCCGGTGTTTTCCAAGATCGACGTCTGGTTCAGCCGCCAGGTCGATGACCGCTCCTGTTCCGAACAGCAACGTGGGCAAGAGATCCGGCGGGAGGCTGACGTCGGGTTCGTACCCGGGGTGCTCTCCGGAGGTCGAACGGATCCTGGTGATCCTTCCCTGGTCGTAGTCGATGCCGATGCTCGATCGGTAGAGCGAGATCTCGATGTGGCCGGACTCCGATGCGAAAGCGGATCTCGCCAGGCGGCCACTGAGCACCGGGACCATTTTCTGAAGGAGCGCGGCCGGATCGTCGATCCGAACGTGGAGCCATTTACGGCGAGGTACCGGCAGGGCTGGTCCCAACAGGCCGGCTAAGGGAAGGGCAGCCCGCTCGGCGACCACCAGTGACCGTCCGGGATGCATGGCGCGCACACCGGTGATGAGTGCCTTGGCCGCCTTGGTGCTGGATGCCGCGATCGCCTGCAGGTAGAAGGCGGCATCCGATGAGATTCGGAGCCGTCCGGCCGCTTCGGCCCGGCCGTCCCGAGAGGCGACCCATACGGGCGCGTGCGGAAGCGTCAGGAGCACGGGCCAGAGACCCTCCGAGAACGGCAGG
>CAXMLU010000240.1:0-2285 GCA_964194255.1 uncultured bacterium | reverse complement strand
CGTCGCCGGACAGGCGGGCCAGAGTGTCACCGGGCCGAAGTTGTTTGGTCAGTCGCTTGGCGACGGCGACCAAAAGCTCGTCGCCGATCCGGTGACCGTGCCTGTCGTTCACCTGCTTGAACTGGTCCAGGTCGGCGAAGAGAACCGCCGCCGCGCTTCCTGATCTCTGGCCCCGGAGAAGAGCATGGTCGAGGCGTTCGAGCAGTAGGATCCGGTTGGGCAAGCCGGTAAGCGCGTCGTGCAGGGAGCTCTCACGGGACCGATCGGATGAGTCCTGGAGATCGGCGCGGGCCTGGGCGTTGAGCAGGTAGGCGGCGGCCACGTCGGCCAGCGTCTGCGCCGCCGTCATGCTTCGGGCGTCCAAGGGCCCTGGCGTGTCCCGGTACAGGTCGAGTGCGCCCAGCTGAGCACGACCATTTCGCAGCGGAAACGCGAATACGGCCACCAGTCCTTTGGCTAGCGCTCGTGGGCCGAACCGCTCGAATCGCAGTTCAGCGTGAAGGTCCGGGACGGCTACGGCCTCACCGGTCTCATACGCCGCGAGGCACGGCCCCTCGTCGAGTTCGGTCTGCAGCATTTCGAACCGCAATGCTGGACCGTTCGACGCGGCGACGTAGCGAGGATTGGTGCCCGGAGCGATGAGCGTCACGCCGGCGGCGGTTATCGGCAAGATATCGACGATGCGTTGTACCAGGTGATCGAGGATGCCCTGGATGGGGAACTCCGTGACCATGGTGCGAGCGAATTCGCTCAACACATCCGAAAGTTGCTGCTCGCTCGGCACGATCCTCCCACGACTGGTTCAAAGCCGCGGGGTCTGGGCGGGGCAAAACAACCTAAAGCTGATCTCACTTTACCAGACGGTGTAACCACCCCTGGTGATCACCACCGGGTGCATCATTCTCGAACCAGGTCGCGGTACTCCGGGTTCTCTCCAATGAACCGGGCCACGTACCAACAGGCCGGCACGATGCGCCGTCCCGTGCCACGCACGTCGTCGAGCGCGGCCCGCACGAGCACCGCGCCGAGACCATTTCCTCGCCGCTCCTCCACGATCTCGGTGTGAGGAAAGACGACCACGTCGCCTTCTCGCTCGTAATCAGCAATTCCCGTGAGGCGTCCGTCCACCAGCAACTCGTAGCGGGACCGCTCGACATTGTGCTCAACCGAGCTCGTCATGCCCCTTTCTCTACTTGATCCTGCGGCCTAACCGAGACGGTCCTCCTGCGTTTTTACCCTCGCAGGCGTCCGCCGCAGTTACCATGCGGATGAGAGTTCGATCTCTGCGTGCAATGGGGGCCTGGTCTCGGCCAGTGCGGTTTGATCTTGGGTGTCATTGCGTATCTCGAAGATCTGCTTGATCCGCTTCCGCGTGGCCGTCAGTTGATTCGGCATGCCGAGGCATCGACACGCACAGTGGTCAGACGTAGCAGTCGTTTGCGGGTCGTTCGGTCCCTCCTCGACCCGATTCGGCGAGACGGGTTGTGCCCCGCCGGGGTCAGCGCAAGCTGAGTTCGGCGCGACGGGCCTGAAGTAACTCGGCTTCGCGGTCGGCGAGTGCTTCGTATCGGACCTGCTCAACGGGCGTCAACCCGACCAGGCTTCGCATGGAGACCAACACGTCGAGCTCCGTCCGTACCCAGGTCAGCTCTTCCATTGCCATCGGAGTCCCCGCTCCTCCCTCGCCAGCCCGGCATGTCGAGAACGGGAAATGTAGCACAGCCCGACTAGACGAATGTCAAGGCCGCCGCCTAACGGCTTGCCCGGTCCGCTCGGAATCAACGGGACATCGCCGGCCGCGTCTTACGGCTCGCAAACCAGAAAGAAGACAGCACCATGGGAATCGTCGTAAGTATGGTGATGATCGCGGCTGGCGCGATCATGCGCTTCGCCGTCACTGTTCAAGGCCATGGTTTCAATGTCCACACCACGGGCATGGTGTTGATGGTCGTCGGCGTCATTGGCGCCGTCCTCTCGATCGCCTTCTGGGCAGGTCGAGATCTTGACGTCGGTTCAGCGATCGTGGCCGCTGTAGACGGGCTAGTCCGCTACCGGTCGGTAATGGTCCTCTCGGGTGGTATCTGGCTGCGGCTGCGGCCCGTAGTGTGCAGAGCGGTCGGCGAGATGGCGGATTGCAAGCAGTCGTGAGCCGCTCGTCTCGGGCTGGCGGGGACAGCCGGCCCGCCATCTCGTCGACCCGCCTGCCCGGATCCTCCGAGCCCCCTTGCCGGAGGCCGGGTAGGCGGGTCACACGGCTTTCTCTGTCGGGCTGGGGAGATTTGAAC
>CAXMLU010000239.1:0-2308 GCA_964194255.1 uncultured bacterium | reverse complement strand
CTCCAGCACGAGGACGGCCACAGCCTCGTATTGGCGTCCAGCATCCCCAACCTGTCCGCGTACGACCCCGCCTTCGCCTACGAGACGGCGATCATCGTCGCCGACGGGCTGCGCCGGATGTACGGCGACAACCCGGAGGACCGCTTTTACTACCTGACCCTTTACAACGAGAACTACATCATGCCGGCCAAACCCGGGGGAAAGGAGATTGACAAGGGAATCATCCGCGGGCTTTACCGGTTCGCGGCCGCGCCCGAAGGGCCGTCCCGCCGGGCCAGTATCGTGTTCTCCGGGTCGGCCTACCTCGCGGCGCGGCAGGCTCAGGAGCTGCTGGCCAGCAATCATGACGTGGCCGTCGAGTTGTGGTCCGCCACCTCTTACAAGGCGCTACGCGAAGAGGCGCTGTCGGTGGAGCGTGACAACCGGCTGCACCCGTCGTGTCCGGCGGAGGTGCCCTACGTGACGTCGGCCCTCTTGGCGGCAGCCGCGAGCGGTCCTATCGTGGCTGTGACCGACTTCATGAAGGCGGTGCCCGACCAGATCTCCCGGTGGGTGCCCGGCCCGTTCACGGTCCTGGGCACCGACGGCTTCGGGCGCAGCGACACGAGAGCCGCGCTGCGGCGCCACTTCGAGATCGACGCGGCCCACATCATCGTGGCCGTGCTCGATGGCCTCAGAGCTTCCGGTGACGCCAAAGCCGACGAGGTGGCCGACGCCATCGCCACGTACGGGATCGACGCTGACGCCATCGACCCGCGCAACGCCTGACTGTCTGCAAAGATCCACGGTGATGAGCACCAACCCGTCCCTCGCCCTCTCCGGCCACCCGGAGGCCGACGAACTCCTCGCCAAAGACCCCCTCGCGCTGTTGATCGGCATGGTGCTCGATCAACAGGTCCCGCTCGAGTGGGCGTTCCTTGGTCCGTTCACGCTGACACAACGCCTCGGCCACGACCTCGACGCCGCCACGCTGGCGGACATGGACCCGGACGAGTTGACGAAGGCTTTCGCGCAGCTTCCGGCGTTGCACCGCTATCCGGCATCGATGGCCAAGCGCGTTCAGGAGTTGTGCCGCACATTGGTCGACGACTACGACGGACAGGCCGCCAATGTGTGGTGTACGGCCAAAAGCGGAGACGAGTTGCGGCGCCGCATCGAGGGACTGCCCGGGTTCGGAGCCCAGAAGTCGCGCATCTTCGTCGCTCTGCTCGGCAAGCAACTCGGTGTGCAGCCACCGGGATGGATCGACGCGGCCGGCGACTACGGCCAGCCCGGCACCTACCGGTCGGTAGCCGACATCGTCGACCCGGAGTCACTGGTGCTCGTCCGCACCTACAAGCAGGAGAAGAAAGCCGCCGCCAAGGCGGCCACTCAGAGCTGAGCGGCTGAGCGCGGGCGCACCATCCGCGTTCCGTCGGACGGCGATATTTACACTGGCGACGGCCAAGAATGGCGGGTTTGCGGCTTTTTGTCGGCGCGCCCCGCGCCGTCCCAGAAAGGGAGTCCCCATGAAACGATTCGTCAAGGTGGCGGTGGTAGCCGCGACCGTTCCTCTGGCTGTAGCCGTCGCCGCCTCGGCCGGCACCGGCTTCTCGGCGGTCCATCCGGGGGTGTTCGATCCCGCCCACACCTTCTTGGCCAGCGGCACCTGGGAGCCCGGCATCGGCTGCCCGACCAACGCCAAAACCTTCGACGGCACCTCTACCGGCAGCTACACCGACCCGGCCTGCACCACCGGCGACCCAAAGGACCATAGGAACGCGGGTCTGTTGCTGGCCAAGACCGGCCCGACACCGAACTTCGCGGCGGCCGTGGCCGACCTGAGCGGTGTCAAGGGGATCGTTGTGACCGAGCTCGGCTACGACATCCGCAAGGCGAGGAGCGCCACCGACTCGAGTGGATCACATTGTGGGGCGGGGGCACCTCGATTCGACATCTCGACGTCCGACGGGGCCAGCTACTTCCTCGGCTGCAATTCGCCCTCGGCCGATGTGGTCACGGCGGGCAATGGCTGGCTCCGCTTGCGGTGGGGGACGCCGGGCACGCTGATGGCGTTTTCGGCGACGACGGGCGTTCTCGTCAACATCAGCGGCAAGACGTTGACCACCGTGCAGATCGTGTTCGACGAGGGTCAGGACATTAGTCCCGACAATTTCGGATTGGCCGTTCTCGACAACATCGACGTCAACGGCACGATGGTGGGACGCGCGCCCGTGAGCCACGACCAGGAGCAAATGTCGAAGAAGTAGCCCAGTAGCCGCGGCCGGGAGGCCGGCGACCGTGAGCTGAGCCCCCGACGAGTCGGGGG
>CAXMLU010000238.1:0-2108 GCA_964194255.1 uncultured bacterium | reverse complement strand
GCGGGGGGCGGGAGCGGGAGGACTGGGGAGAGGGGGACGGGGATGGTTGGCGGTGGGGTTCGGGGGTCGGCGGGCGAGCCGGGCCAGTGAGCCAAGGCCGGCGAGCTGGTGGCGCGATTGGCGACTAGGCCGGCGTCGACCGTGCGGGCGATCGGGGAGCTAGCGGCGATCTGGGCGGCGAGAGCCGGGCGCCGGGATAGACGGGGCAGGCGTCTCCACAGCCCATGGTCACGATGACATCCGCGGCGCGTGCGATCTCGTCGGTGATCGGTTTGGGGAACTCCCCGGCGGCATCCAGACCGCGTTCGGTGAGGATCTGCACGACGCGGCGTTGATTTGATCTCCGGGCTCGGACCCGGCCGACAGCACCTCGACGCTGCCTTGGGGGTAGTGGTCCAGTAGGACGCGGGCGGCAGCGCTGCGGCCGGCGTTGTGGGTGCATAGGAACAACACGACGGGACGGTCTTTCATGATGGTCCCTTCGACTTGGCCGAGGGCGCGCAGGCGGCTGCGGGCGAAGTGGTGGATGAGCACGGGCAGGTAGGTCTGGATGCGAGCACCGGACAGGTCCTCGATGGACTCGGCGATGTATCGCTCGATCGTCTCGGGGCCGAAGGTGCCACGGAACTCGGTTCGTAGCTCGTCGAGTTCGCGCTCGACCCGGCGGCGGGTGGCCGGGTCGAGGTATTCGGCGGTCACGTACACGCCTCGGATGTACGGGGCCCGTTGTCAGCTTTGTGGGGCACGACGATGTCGGCGGCGGGCTCGGCGATGCGGGGGTAGAGGACCCGCACGGCGGCGACGGCGAGCGCGCCGCCGACCACCTGGGCGGCGATGAAGCCCGGCGCGGAGGACGGTTTGATGCCGGCGAAGTGTTGGAGATGGTCCGGCCGATGGTGACCGCCGGGTTCGCGAAGCTGGTGGAGGAGGTGAAGAAGTAGGCGCCGCCGATGTAGGCGCCCACCGGTGCGGCCGACGCCCGCCCCGAGCGCACAACGCCGAAGATGACGACCACCAGTCCGAAGGTGGCCACCACCTCGGCCAGCAAAGCGGGCCGGACGAGCGGGCTTTGGTCGAGGCTTCGAAGGTGGGCAGGGCGAACATGGCGTTTGCCAGCAACGCGCCGCCCAGCGCTCCGCTCACCTGGGCGGCGATTTAGCCGGCGGCGTCACGCGACGAGATGCCGCCATGGACGCGGTCGGCGAGGGTGACGACGGGTTTTGAAGTGCGCGCCCGATACCGGGCCGAAGGCGAGGATCAGGGCGACGAGGGCGCCGACGGTGGCGGCGGTGTTCTCGAACAGCTCGAGGCCGATGTCACCGGGCGACAGCTTCGCGGCGGCGATGCCTGACCCGATGGCGGCGGTCACCAGCAGGCCGGTGTCGAGGAACTCGGCGAGCAGACGCCGCCCAAGAGGATCGGTGCGCACGCGGTTTAGGCGCCGACGGGCTGGTCGCAGCAGGCCGCCGCGTCGACGACGGGCGTGCTGTCGCAACAGGCACCGGGTCCGCAGGTGCCGTCATCGGTGGTGCGTAGCTGGCCGGCGGGCGTCTCCGCGTGGCGACCGACGAGGCAAATGGGTCTGGTACAGCCTCGTCCCGGAGCGGCTGGACGCGCTCCGCGCCGCCATCGCGACGAGGTGAGCGTTTCCTTCTGACCATTGGCGTCACGGCCGTGGGTCACGCGGTCACGAGGACCAGGGCGCCGGCTGCAGCGAAGCCCGCGGCCAACGCAAACGCCCAACCGGGCGCCGACACGGTGAACAGGATCCCGACGGCGACGCTGGAGACGAGATCGCCGACCCCCTCGACGAGACCGAGGAGTCCGAACGCTCGGCCCCGCAGGTGGTCGTCGACCAGCTGGGCGGCATAGGCACTCTGGGCTGTCTCGACCATGCCGGTCGACGCGCCGACGATCGCGAAGAGTACGGCCAGCAAGGCGATGTTGGCCGACCCGAAGGCGAACGCGATACATGCCGCGCCGAACGCCGCCATGCCGGCGACGATTACGGTCCGTCGGCCTACCCGGTCGGCGATGGCACCTGCCGGATAGGCGGCCGCGGCGTTGGCTGCGTTGAGACCGGCGTAGAGCAGCACGGCGATGGCCGC
>CAXMLU010000237.1:0-2677 GCA_964194255.1 uncultured bacterium | reverse complement strand
CAGTCTCGTCGCTGGCGCAGAACGGCTCGGTGCATGGGCCCGTATACCCAGGCGGCCAGCTGATCGACCGAGGCCCAGACACTCATGTTGATGATGACCCCGGCGCTGTCCGCGGCGTCCCACTCAAAGGCCCGCACCGCCGTCGCGTTGCCGTCCTCGGTCTGCAGTCGCCAGACGAATCCGGGCGCCTGATCGGCGGACGCGTTCACCGGATCGAGGGCGGCAACGAATCCAGCCAGCTCCTCAGACTCGAGAGATGCCCGCAACCTGGCGATGTTGACCTGCGCCACGTGATATGCCACGCCGGCACTGTACTGGCGGACTACGTGACTCGGACGTCGATGCAGGGGCGAATGATCGTCGTTCCGCCCAGTTCGGTGTGGGGCGCGCCACGGACGATGTTGACGACTTCGTCGAGGGACTCGGCGTTGATCAGAAGGAAGCCGTAGACGTCCCTGTGTTGCAGTGGCCGGTCGGTGACGGCGTCCTTGGAGACTTCCGTGGCCTTTGCCTCGAGAGGCTGGCCCCCTTCGAGGGTTCCGGCCTGGACGAGCGAACCGATCCATTGCGCCCACTTCTGGTTATACGCCTGGGTTTCGGTGCCAGAGGCGGCGGCCTGGGCGGCGAGGCCTTCGAGCAGCAGCAAGTACTTCGCCATCGTGTCTCCTCGCAGCCGGTTCGAGAGGTCCGGCTGCCCTTTCTAGTCGCCGAGGCTTGACTCTGACGCCGCGTCAGGCTGTATATCTCAGTGAATGTTTGGGATTGGAGCCTTCGGCCGGCTGGCGCAGGTGTCCGTACGGACACTCCACTACTACGACCAGCAAGGTCTCCTCCGCCCCGCCAACATCGACCCGGGGACGGGGTTCCGCTGGTACGCCGCCGAACAGCTTCACCGGCTCAATCGAATCCTCGCCCTCAGGGACCTCGGCTGTCTCTGGCCGAGATCCGTCGGGTAGTAGACGACGACGTGACTCTGGACGAGCTCCGGGGCATGCTCCGGCTCCGTCGCGCCGAGGCCGAGGACCGCATGGCGATGGAAGCGGCGCGCCTCGCCCGCGTCGAAGCCCGCCTCCGCCAGATCGAGTTGGAGGATCGAGTAGGCGACTATGACATCGTCGTCAAGTCGTTGGAACCTCTGAGGGTCGCCGTTCTGCACGAGAACGCTCCATCCTTCGGCGATGAGACCCTCGGGCCGATCTTCGGCCGGCTCTATGACGAGCTGCACGCCGGCCTGGTCCGCGCCGGCCTAGGTCCGATCGGGCCGCCGGTGGCCCTTTACGCCGACAGCGCCGACGACGATGCCCCGATCAAGGTGATGGCCGGGATGCCGATCGGCCCGGCCGAGTTCACGCCGACAGGCCGGATCGAGGTGCTCGACCTGCCGGCTGTGGCTCGCGCCGCCACCACGGTGCACCGAGGTTCGATGAGCCAAGTGGAGGAGGGGTATCAGGCGCTCATGCGCTGGTCCGAGGAGACCGGAGAGCGGATCGAGGGATACAGCCGGGAGATCTACCTCGACTGCGACGGCGGGCCCGAGACGTGGATCACCGAGCTTCAGTTCGCCCTGACGACAAGTTCCCGAGGAGGAGCGTGACCGAGATGCAGAGAACATCCGATATCCGAGACGAACTCGCTTTGGCCTACTACGCCGCACCGGGACCGATGACCGATCTGAGGGGCTGCTCGCCCCAGGAGCTCGGCCCGCTCCCAACCGATCCGGCGGCGCTGTGCCGGCTCGTTCAAGGTCTGCTTGTCCATGAGGAACTGGCTTCGCTGTACGGCTCCGTTGTGGACGAGAGCCGCCGCCAGGAGGTCCGGACCCGGCCGGCAGCCCAGATGGTTGAGAACATCCGGCGGCTTGACACCGCGCCGCTGGTGTCAGGCCGGCCGCCAGACCGACGCATGATCGCCAACTGTCGCCACTTCTCGACTCTGAGCTGCGCCCTGCTGCGCCATCAAGGACATTCGGCAAGAGCCCGGTGCGGCTTCGCCGTCTACTTCGAAGCAGGCAAGTTCGTCGACCACTGGGTAGTCGAATACTGGGACTCCGTCGACGGCCGGTGGGTCCGATGCGATGCCCAGCTCGACGGCCTCTTGCGCGAGACACTCAAGCTTCCCTTCGATAGCGAGGACATGCCCCCGGGCCCGTTCCTTCCGGCCGCTGAGGCGTGGCGGCGGTGCCGGAGCGGGACCGACGAGGCGGACAGGTTCGGAATTTTCGACATGTGGGGGCTGTGGTTCATCGCCAACAACGTCGTGCGCGATTTCGCTGCCCTCAACAAGATGGAGCTCCTCCCCTGGGACAGCTGGGGGATGATGACCTTCCCTTGTGATCCCGACGCCTATGGATGCGCCTTTCTTGACGAGGTCGCGATAGCGCTCGCTACCGATGACGTGACATTCGTTCGCAATCTGTATGAGGGCGACGACCGGCTCAGGGTGCAGGAGATGGTATTCGACGCTCGCTTCGGAGAGGCGTACTCACTCGCGTAGCTTGTCCGCATGATGTTGGCGACCTCCTCGGTCTGACCGATGCGGCGCATCGGCATGGCGCGAGCGGCCGCCTCCTGCGCGGCCTCGCCGGCCTGCTCGAGCCGCTCAGTCAGAAATGGGCTGGGAGCTACGGCGTTCACGCGTATCCTCCGTGCTGCGTAGTCGAGGAGGTTCCTGTGGCGGG
>CAXMLU010000236.1:0-1839 GCA_964194255.1 uncultured bacterium | reverse complement strand
CTGATGGATAGGCACTGATGGCCAAACCGAAGCCGGGCGGTCGCCGCCCCCGCCGCCGAGAGCGTAAGAACGTCGCTTACGGCGTCGCCCATATCAAGAGTTCGTTCAACAACACCATCGTCTCCATCTCCGATCCGGAGGGGAACGTGCTGGCGTGGGCATCGGCCGGCAACGTCGGCTTCAAGGGCTCCCGCAAGTCCACCCCGTTCGCCGCCCAGCTGGCCGCCGAGGCGTGTGCCCGGCGGGCGATGGAGCACGGCGTCCGCAAGGTCGAAGTTCTAGTCAAGGGCCCGGGCTCGGGCCGAGAGACGGCTATTCGTTCGCTGATGAACACCGGCATCGAGGTGGCTGGCATCAAGGACGTGACCCCCATTCCGCACAACGGCTGCCGCCCCAAGAAGCGGCGTCGGGTCTAGGAGCAGCGACAGTGGCGAGATATACCGGACCCGTCTGCCGGCTGTGCCGGCGGGAGAAGATGAAGCTGTTCCTGAAGGGCCCCAAGTGCGACTCGATGAAGTGCCCGATCGAGAACCGCCCCTACCCGCCCGGCGAGCACGGGCGCGACCGCATGCGGCAGGGCTCCGAGTACCTGTCGCAGCTGCGAGAGAAGCAGAAAGCCCGCCGCATCTACGGCGTGCTCGAGAAGCAATTCGTCAACCTCTACGACGAGGCAAACCGCCAGGCCGGGATCACCGGCGAGAACCTCCTGCGCATGCTCGAGCTTCGGCTCGACAACGTGACCTTCCGGGCCGGGTGGGGCGCCAGCCGAGCCCAGGCCCGCCAGCTCGTTCGGCACGGCCATGTTCTGGTCAACGGCAAGCGGGTCACTATCCCCAGCTACCGGTTGCGCAAGGGCGATGTGGTTGCCCTGAAGGAGCGGTCACGCACCCTCATCGTCATCCGTCACAACGTCGACACCATCGATCGCCAGGTCCCGCAATGGCTGGAACCCACCAACGAGGGATTCGAAGTCACCGTGCGCGACCTGCCCATGCGTGAGCAGATCGACGTCCCCGTGCGCGAGTCACTCATCGTCGAGCTCTACTCCAAGTAAAGGCTGTTTCCATGTTGATCATTCAGCGTCCCACCGTCGAACCTGTTGGCGAGGAGGAGGGCAACCGTCAGCGCTTCGGCATCGGTCCCCTCGAGCCCGGATTCGGTCATACCCTCGGCAACTCGCTGCGCCGCACCCTGCTCTCGTCTATCCCGGGCGCGGCGGTGACGCAGCTGCGCTTCGATGATGCCCTCCACGAGTTCACCACTCTGCCCGGGATCAAAGAGGATGTCACCGACCTGATCCTGAATCTGAAGGACCTGGTCCTCCGGATCAACACGGACGAGCCGGTGACGTTGCGTCTCGACGTCCGGGGCCCGGCGAGAGTCACCGCCGGCGACATCCAGCTGACGGCCGATGTCGAAGTACTCAACCCCGATCTGCTGATCGCCACCATCACGAACAACCGCGGGCGACTGGCGATGGACATCACGGTCGAGCGGGGACGCGGCTACGTGTCCGCCGATCGCAACAAGAAGTCCACGACCATCGGCGTGATCCCGATCGACTCGATCTTCTCTCCGGTGCGCCGGGTGGCGTTCGTGGTGGAGCCGACACGGGTCGAGCAGTCGACCAACTTCGACCGGCTGATTCTCGACATCGAGACAGACGGATCGATCTCCCCGCGCGAAGCGCTGGCGTCGGCCGGCGACACGTTGCGCTCGCTGGTGAGCCTCGTGGCCGACATGAGCGAGAGCCCGCAGGGCCTGGCGCTGGGCGAGATGGGCACGAGCGGGAGCGACTCGCCCGACCTCGACCTGCCGATCGAGGATCTCGATCTCTCC
>CAXMLU010000235.1:0-2662 GCA_964194255.1 uncultured bacterium | reverse complement strand
TGTCGTCCGCCAGCGTGATGGGGCCACTGTTTCGCCAGTGGCATGGGGCCAGGCCCGGTCCATCAGCGACGACGTGAGGATGATGGCTGCCGGGCCGGTCGGGGTCAAGTGGGATGGCGGCGTCGGCGGGGTCGGGCGGTGATGGTGCCGGTGTCGAGGCCGGGCTTTTGACGTTGCCGGTAGGAGTCGCCGTCGAGGACGAGTTCGTAGGCGGCGGACTGGAGACGGTCGATGGCGGATTGGGCGAGGAGGGGGTCGGCCATCTGGGCCAGCCACTCGACGGGTTCCCGGTTGGAGGTGACCACGGTGGATGCGACTCGGTGTCGTTCGACGATGAGCTCGTAGATATCCGCGGTGTCGAGGGCGTCGAACGGCTGTAGAGCGAAGTCATCAAGCAGGAGCAGGTCAACGCGTAGGAGTTTGCGGATCTCGGCGTCGTGGCTGTTGTCGAGCCGGGACGCCCGGAGTCGTTTGAGGAGAACGTCGGCCCGGCAGAAGGTGACGCTGTAGCGTCGGCGGACCGCGGCGTGGCCGAGGGCGGTGGCCATGAAGGTCTTGCCGACCCCGACCGGTCCGAGGATCAGAGCGTTGTGTCCGGCGTCGATGAAGCGCAGTGAGCACAGTTCGTCGAAGACTTGGTGGTCGTAGTTGACCTTGGTGGTGGGGTCCCAGTTCTCGAGTGTCATGTCGGGGTCTAGGCCGGCGGTGCGGGCCCGGAGGCTGGCCGAGCTGGTCTCGCGGCGGGTGACTTCGTCGGCGAGGACCAGCTCGAGGAACTCGTGATGGGACAGGTTCCTCTGCTTGGCCAGGGCGAGGCGTTCGGGCAGGGTGTCGAGGCAGCGGCCGAGCTTGACCGCCCGCAGCAGGGTCTTGAGTTCGTTGGTGACTGTAGGGGCGGGGGCGGTCATGCCACACCTCCTTCGACCTCGAGGGCCTGCTGTTCAGGTTTCGCCTTGTGGTTGCTGGGTTTCTTGGTGGCGAAGTGGCCGGGGTCGCGGGCGAATCGGGGGGTGCGGCCGGTGGGCCGGGCGGCGGGGGCGGCCGGTGCCGGGTGGTTCTCGGTGGCTCGTTCGATCATCCGGCCGATGAGCCCGACGTTGACCGCTTCGGCCTCGAGGGCCCGGGCGCAGGCGGCTTCGACCGTGGGTGCTCCCCAGCGTTTGACCAGGCCGAGTAGGGCGTAGACCTGGCGCATCTTGGTCCACGGCAGCGGCGTGTCCAACAGGGCGTCCGCGTAGGCGCCGATGGCGGGGCCTTCTGCGGCGGCCAGGCGGCGCAGGTGATCGAGGTCGCGCATGGCATAGGCGGTCTTCTCGGCCGGCAGGTCCTCGGCGTCGGTGACCCGGCCGCCGGGGGCCTGGCGGGGATGGATCTTGATCAGGACACCGCGGTGATAGACCCGGACCAACTGCGAGTCGGCCCTGATGTCAACATGCGCTCCGATCAGGTCACCGGGAATCGAGTACAACGCCCGGCCGCATTCGATGTGATGGTCGCGGTGAACCTTGGCCTTGGCGTAGATCGGCAGGTCGTAACGTGACGAAGGAGCCAGTAGCAGCCTGGGTTTTTCCTCCAGGTTGAACAGTTCGACCGGCCGGCAGGCGTGCGTTCCGTGAACCCGCATCCCGGCCGTGGACAGGCACCAGGTGACCGCCCGGCGCTGGGCGTCGGCCAGGTCGATGAAGTCCTCGCCGGCGAAGAAGTTGTTCCGCACGAACGGGACCGTGCGCTCCACCCGGGGCTTGTCCGTCGGGGTCCGCACCCGGGCCGGGTCGATCACGAACCCGCGATCCTGGGCGTATTCGACGAAGGCCTGATTCAGTCGGGGGTCGATCCTGTCCGCCTTGGTCACCGCGGTGGACATGTTGTCCGGGATCACCACCTTGAACACCCCGCCGAAGAAGCCCCATGCCGCCTCGAAGCCGTCGATGACCGTCTCGATCCTCTGGTTGAAGCCCAGCCACACGAAGCAGTGGCGGGAGAACACGGCGGTGAAGATCAACGCCCAACACACCCGGCGGCGGCCGGTCTCCGAGTCGAACAGCAGGCCCATCTTGCCGAAATCGACCTGCAACTCCGCTCCGGGCTCCCCATCCGCGATGCGCACCGTTGACCGCCGCCGGGCCGACCGGCCGACACCGAGCTCCTCGAGGGCATAGCGGTGCAAGGTGCGCTGCGGGACGTCGATGCCCTGGCGGGCCAGCAGCAGGTGGACCTTGACCACCGTCAGCCCCTCGTCGACCAGCCACACCTTGAGCTGGTCGTGATGGGCCCGGCACGTCTCCCAACCGGCGCCATGGCCGTCGGGACGGTGCGGCCGGACCAGCTCGCACACCTGGCCGATCAGCCCGTCGGTCAACTGGCCCTCGTTGCCGTCGCGGACCAGCCCGGCGCCGGCTGCGGCGGTCACGTAACGCTTGACCGTCTTCCTATCGACCAACGACAGCCGGGCCACCGCCCGTTCGCTCTCGCCCCGCACCCACAGGCGCAGGACTTCTCGGATCTCGTGCACTTGAACCTCCCTGAAGCTCATCGCCACCTTCCTGGGCCGCTGTCGGTCAGGTGGCGACTTCAACCTCAGCGGCGACGCCGCTGGTGGATGCTCCGGGGTGGTCCCATTACTGGCGAAAGGGTGGTCCCATGCTGCTGGCGAAACTCACCC
>CAXMLU010000234.1:0-1810 GCA_964194255.1 uncultured bacterium | reverse complement strand
GGGCAGGGCACCGTCTGTCTCGACGGTGAAGGAGATGACTACTGGCATGTCCACCGCTTTCGCGGCGCGGACGATGCCTATGGCCTCGGCCGCATGTGTGATGGTCAACGCCGTCACGAGGTCTACTTCCGTGCTCGCTAGGGTACCGATTTGTTCGGTGTGGTAGGCCTGAGCTTCGGCTGGCGTCATGAGCCGATCGGGGTTGTAGGCGTCCCCGCGAGGTCCGATCGCTGCGCTGATCACCACCGGCTCTGCGCCCTCGCCCAGCCCCTCGCGAAGGTCGACCAGCACGTCGATGGCGCGACGGTTGGCGTCCGCCAATGACTCGGCGGTGTATCCGAGTTGTGTGGCCCAGTCCCGACTGGCTCGCCATGTCACCGCCTCCAGGACAAACCCGGCATGGGCGTCCTTCGCCACTTGCGCGAATCGTAGGTAGTAGCGACGCAGGGCCTTGGCGCCTTCGGCGTTGTCGAGCAATGGGAAAGAGGCAAACAGCGGGAGGTCGAATCCCTCATGGAATATGAGGTCGGTCTCCAAGCCGCCATCAGTGAGGAACACGGTCGAGCCTGAGAGCTGGGGAAGAGCACCCCGATACTTCGCCATAGTCCGCCTCCTGCTTCCGACTTCGATCCCAGAAAAATCTGCCACCCGGCGACCGACATAGCCTGCCCCATGTCCCCTCGGCACGCCAACGACCGGTATTGCCGGTTGACTTCGAGCTCTCTTCCACCCCTGGCTCTGGCGGACCGGTCGGGATCGCCCGGACTATCGATACCGCGTGCTCCTGGCTCAGAAGGTTGAGTAACTACACCGAGGGAAACGGCACGTCCTGGGGTTCGCGGCCTCTACTTCGAGCTAGTGGAGTCGGCGAACATGCCTCGACCGAGTCGCGGCCGGAGATTGCTCAACATTGTCCCGGCCATATGGATCACGTGTGCGGAAACAGGCTTCCTCGCGTCGGAGGTCGCATATGCCAAGGAGGCAACAAAGATTCCAAGGGACGCGAAGAGCGCCGTTGGAGCAACCCAGTACCGTCGCAGCCAGGTCGAGCGCGAACAGGACCTGCGCCGCCTCGATGAGACTCAACGTGATCTCCTGCGGGAGGTGAGCTTCACGCTCGCGGTCCGTCACGGATCGCGCTCGGCCCTCGGCCACAGGCGACCCATGACATCGGCCGCCTGACGATCGTGACGTCCAGGAAGCGCGCGTAGGTCTTCAAGGTGATAGCCGGGTTCGCATGCCCGAGGCGGCCGGCGATGGTCCGGACGTCGACGCCGGCGCCGGCCAAGGTTGTGGCAGCGAAGTGACGTAGATGGTGGAAGTCGAGGTGCTGCAGCCCGAGCCGGTTGCGCACGGTGCGGAATGTGCCGGTAACGCCCTCCGGCCGGTGCGGCTCAGCGCACGCCGGATCCTGGGACCACCAAAAGGCATGGCCCGTCAGGATCACTCCGCATTTCTCGGCACGAGTCGACATCCGCACCCGCTGTGCCGCCAGTACCGTGGCGGTCAGGCGTCCAGCGCGATCCGCCGCGACCGATGGGTCTTCGGGTCCTTCTCGGCCACGCCACCCTTGGTGTCCATGATCGAGCGGCGAACCATTAGCGTCCCAGGATCGAGATCGAGATCCGACCAGCGCAGCCCACACAGCTCCCCCCGCCGGCACGCGGTCGTCGCCGCGACGTAGACCATGCTGGCCAGGTCGTGGTCGCTGCGCTCCAACTCCTCGAACAGTCGGGGCACCCCCCCCGCCGTCCGTGGCTTGATGGCGTGGGGGGGCACTCCCGGCGGGCCGTCTCTTATACACATCTCC
>CAXMLU010000233.1:0-3103 GCA_964194255.1 uncultured bacterium | reverse complement strand
CATGACCGGCGTGCTGGCCCTGATCGGCGGGGCGGAGTGGCGGGAACGATGCACCTTCGACGCCGACCTCCTCGATGCCAGCGGCGATCGCGACGTGTTGATCGTGCCGACGGCGTCGGCGTACGAGCACCCGCAGCGGGCGGTCGATTGGGCGACGCAGTGGTTCTCCACGCTTGGGGCCAAGGCGCGTGGCCTGATGGTGCTGCGCCGCAGCGACGCCGAAGATGAGGCCAACGCCGATGTCATCCGTTCCGCCCCATTCATCTACCTCGGCGGAGGGTCACCGTTGCATCTGCGCTCAGTGCTGAAGGACTCCCCGTGCTGGGACGCGCTGGTGAGCGCCTGGCAAGCGGGGGCGGTGCTGGCCGGGTCATCGGCGGGGGCCATGGTCCTGTGCGACCCGATGGTCGATCCGCGCGGCGGGGCGTTCACCCTTGGCTTAGGGCTGATCGAGCAGCTGGCCATCCTGCCGCATGCCGATACGTGGTCTCACGACAAGATGCATCGGACCATCCAGCTAGCGGCCGCGGGGCTCACCGTCGCCACCATCGCCGAGCAGACGGCGCTGATCCGCGACCCCGACGGCTCGTGGAGGACAGGCGGGGACGGCGGCGTGGCGGTATGGCAGGACGGCCACGAGGTCGGACTGGCCGCGCTCCCCGGCTAGCCGCGCTCGGGATGGACTACTAGTCGGCCTCGGTGATGGACACCGACTCGATCACCACCTGTTCCGACGGGCTTCCTGACCGGCTGCCGATGGCATCGATGGCGGCGACGGTCTCCAGGCCCTTGATGACTTTGCCAAACAGTGAGTACTGCGGTGGCAGGCGCATGCCATCGGGCCCGCTGATGACGAAGAACTGGCTGCCGTTGGTGTTGGGCCCGGAGTTGGCCATGGCCAGTGAGCCGAGCTCGTAGCGCCCCGGGGCCGGCAACTCATCCTCGAACTTGTAGCCAGGACCGCCGCGGCCGGAGCCTTCGGGGTCTCCGCCTTGCAGGACGAAGCCGGGGATGACGCGGTGGAACACGATCCCGTCGAAGTAGTGGTAACGGGCGAGGAACACGAAGTTGTTCACTGTCTTGGGCGCGGCGGCAGGGTCGAGAGCGATGGTCATCGAGCCCTTGGAAGTGGTCATCTCGGCGGTATACCGCTTGGTGGGATCGATCATCATCGGCGGCGTGCCATCGAATCGCTGCTGCTTCTTGCTTGAACCGTCCGCAGCAGGAGGCTCGGGTGTACCCACGATGGTTCTCCTAACTTTCGGCGACGGTCACTTTGACCATCGTGTGCTGCTTAACCGGCGTGCCGGAGGCTGAGCCGTCTGCCTCGATCTTCTTGACGACATCGAGTCCGGTCGTCACCGTGCCGAACAGGGAATAGTTGGGCTGCAGCGCCACTCCTTGGGCACCGGTGATCACAAAAAACTGGCTGCCATTGGTGTTCGGGCCCGAGTTGGCCATAGCCAGCGATCCGATCTTGTACTGGCCGGCTTGCGGCAGCTCATCGGCGAAGGAGTACCCCGGACCGCCCGAGCCCGTCCCGGCGGGGTCGCCGCCCTGGATGACGAAGCCAGGGATGACCCGATGGAACGCGATTCCGTCGAAGTAGTGGTAGGCGGCCAGGAACGCAAAGTTGTTCGCAGTTTTGGGGGCGATCTTCGCGTTGAGTACGGCCGCGAACGTTCCCGCATCGGTCTGGAACGTGATCGTGTAGGTCTTAGCCGTATTGATGCACATCGGTGGAGCCGCCGCGAACTTGGTGTAGTGGGGGGCGCTGCCGTCGAACTTCGGGCACGCCGCAGTGGCCGGAGCGGCGATGACCGGCACCGAGACGGGCGGGGGCGCAGGCACGGCCGTGGTGGTGGACCCGGGCACCGTCGTGGATGACGAGAGGGTGGTCGACGTGGAGCTCGACAGGTTCGTGTTCTTCTTCTTGCCCGGCCTGGACGCCAGGTAGGCCAGTCCGACGACGAGCACCACGGCTACGGCGCCGTAGATCAACAGCCGCCGCTGCCTGGCCTGCTGCTCGGCCCGGCGCATCTCTTCCAGGCGCGCCTGGCGGCCCTCCCGCTTGCGCAGACGCTTCTCCGTGGGCACGGGCGGAGAAGCTAGCCGCCCGGCGACACCTGTGGCACACCACCCCTTTCCCTCATACTGCTTCAGGTGCAGCGTATGGGCGCTGGTACCCTGGCCCGGTGGCATCTCCTTCTTCTTCGGCGCGCCTGGTCGTCCAGAAGTTCGGCGGCACTTCGGTGGCCGACGCCGAGCGCATCCGGTCGGTGGCCGACTACGTCGCCCGCTCCCGGCGGCAGCGGCAAGTGGTCGTTGTCGTCAGCGCCATGGGCAAGGAGACCGACGATCTCATTCACCTGGCCAACCAGGTTTCGGGCACCCGTCCCGGGCGGGAGATGGACATGCTCCTCACGGTGGGGGAGCGCAAGTCGATGGCCTTGCTGTGCATGGCGCTTCACGACATCGGCGTATCCGCCGACTCGTTCACGGGCAGCCAGGCCGGCATCATCACCGACACTGATCACGGCCGGGCCAAGATTCTCGAGGTGCGCGGGGATCGGATCCGCCAGACGCTGGCCGCCGGCCGGGTGCCCGTCGTCGCCGGCTTCCAGGGGATGTCGACGGCGCGGGACATTACGACCCTCGGTCGAGGCGGGTCGGATACGACCGCGGTTGCGCTCGCCGCCGCGCTGGGCGCGGACGAGGTTGAGATCTATACGGACGTCTCGGGCGTGTTCACCGCCGACCCGCGGGTGGTGCCTGGCGCCCGCCGTCTGCACAAGCTGTCCTTCGAGGAGATGCTGGAGATGGCGGCCAACGGCTGCCCGAAACCGGAGATGCGCGCTGTCGAGTTCGCCCGCAACCACAACGTGCGCATGCATGTCCGCTCGAGCTTCACGTGGGAACCGGGCACGTTGGTCGACGAGGAGGATCCTCAGATGGAGCAGGCCATTGTGTCGGCGGTGATCTCCGATACCTCGGAGGCGAAGGTCACGGTGGCGGGTGTGCCGGACAAGCCCGGGATCGCGGCCCGGCTGTTCCGCACGCTGGCCGAGCATCTGGTCAACGTCGACATGATCGTGCAGAACGT
>CAXMLU010000232.1:0-4755 GCA_964194255.1 uncultured bacterium | reverse complement strand
CCCGTCCGTGGGCCGCCGCGTCGACGACGCTCTCGTAGCCGAGCCGGGCCCAGTCCTCGCGACTGGAGAGGCACGACTGCACCATCCAGAACACGGTCAGAAACTCGTCGAGCGACCCGTACTGGTAGAGCCGTTCGAGGTCGGTGGTAGGGAGCGGGACGCCGTTCTTGGCGGCCAGCTCCAGCACGGTCGCAGGGCGCATCGTGCCCTCCACATGGCAGTGCAACTCGACCTTTGGCAGCTGCTCCAGAGCATCGTCGAGCGTCATTGCCGCCACCATCTCACAACCCCTGGATCCGCATGGCTACTTGGCGATGGCGGCGAAGGACGTCCTCCACGCCCGGATTGACGAGCACGCCGTTCTCCACGACCGATGCACCGCCGACCACTGTGTGGAAAGCCGACACCGGCCCGCACCGCAGCCACGCCTCGACGGGGTCGGTCAGAGCACCGGCGAACGCAATGCCGCGCAGTGGCCAGCACACGACATCCCCGGCTGCTCCTGGCGTCAGGGTGCCAAGCTCTCCCGCCCGACCCAGGCACGCCGCCGAACCCCGAGTAGCAATGTCGAGAGCATCTCTCGCCGTCATGCCGGTCGGACCCTTTCTCTGCCGTCCGAGCAGAAGGGCACCACGCGCCTCCAGCCACAACGAGGCATGGTCAGTTGAGGCGGACCCGTCGCATCCGAGGCCCACGGGAACACCGGCGGCCCGGAACTCCGCCACCGGAGCCATCCCTCCGCCGCCGATGAGCATGTTGGACGACGGGCAGTGGGCTACGCCCACCCCCGCCTTCCCCAAGCCGTCCACCTCGGCGGCGTTCGGGTAGATGCAATGCGCCACCCAGGACCGGTCGGAGAGCCAGCCCACGTCCTCGAAGTGCTCAATCGTCCGCTTGCCGAACTTCTCCGCCGCGAACCGATCTTCGTCGGGGTCTTCGGCCAAGTGGGTGTGGAGACGCACGTCGAGGCGCTCGGCCAACTCCGCCGTCCGCCGCATCAGATCCGGAGTGACGGAGAACGGTGAGCACGGGGCCAGCGCGATCCGCACCATGGCCCCCCAAGACCGATCATGATGGCGGGCGACCAGCCGCTCGCTGTCGGCCAGGATCTCCTCGTCGTTCTGGACTACGGAATCGGGGGGCAGACCGCCGTCCTTCTCCGACAAGCTCATGGAGCCCCGGGTCGGATGGAATCGCATGCCGAGCTCGGCGGCCGCAGCAATCTCGGCCGAGATCAGGTCCCCGGCTCCTTTGGGATGGACGTACAGGTGATCCGTCGAGGTGGTACAGCCGCCGAGGGCCAGCTCGGCCAATCCAACCCACGCCGCCAGGTACGAGGCTTCTTCATCGAGGGCCGCCCACCGCGGGTAGAGGGTGGTGAGCCAGGTGAAAAGCGAGCCATTGACCGCCGGCCGGTACGAGCGGGTCAAGTTTTGGAAGATGTGGTGATGGGTGTTGATGAGCCCGGGCGTGACGAGGCATCCCTCCGCCGCCAGCATTTTGGTGGCGGGGGGCGGATCATCGGCCGGTCCGCCGACGGCCGAGATCAGCCCGCCCGTGATGGCGACCCACCCGCCGGGGATCTCACGGTCCTCTCCGTCCATGGTCGCCACAAGATCGGCCCCGGAGATCAGCACATCGACGGTGTCGTTCACGCCGGTATCCGACACGGCCCGGACCCCGCCGTCAACCATCGCCCCCGTCGCGCGTCAGATAGGCGATCTGTTCGGCGCGGTCGGGATACGCCGCGATCAGCTCCCGTCGAATCCCTGCGACGAAGTCCGCTGGGGTGAAGCCCGGGGCCATCGTGCAGCCAAGCAGCGCGAACCGACCTCCCGGCGCAACGCGGCCCCCGATCCACGTCTCAGGGGGAACGACGACCTGAACGTCGTCGCCGGCGAGGGGATCCGGGCCAAGCAGACGCTGCTCCGACGAGCCATCCGAACGGAGGAGCAGAAGCTCGAAGGCGTCGCCTCCGCAGAAATGCCAGACCTCGGTGGTAGGCAAGCGGTGGAGCGCAGAGAACCCGGCCGGGTCGTCGCAAAACAGGGCCAGGATGGCCGTCCCGGCCGGCTTACCGGCGGCGTAGCCGGCCACCGTCCCGGCCGGCAGGACGGCGTTGGACCGCCAGCTTTGACGGAACCATCCCCCTTCGACGGGGAGGGGACGCATCTCCAGGCGGTCGATCAACTCCTGAGCTTCGGGGTGCATTTCTGCTCATTCACCGTCCCGTAACAGGGATATCGGGCACGCCCGTCGCCCGGCCAGTACGCTCCGCGCGTTCAGGACGCCCATCGGGGGGAGCGGTGCTGATGCGGTCGTTTGAGGAGTTGGGCAGTTCGGTTGGGATGGCCATCCCTCCAAGTCTGCTCCGTATGGACGATCACCTTCGACCGACCGCACCCCCAACCGCCACCCTGACCCCGAGCGACGAGCAGCACAGAGCAAGGAGATCTGCATGACCACAACAGACGAAGGAGAACGCATGTCCGAGGCCATTGACCGTCGCATGTTCCTGCGCAAAGGGGGACGCACGCTCGGGGGTGCGGCGTTACTGAGCCTGGGCGGGTCGGCCTTCCTCGAAGCATGCAGCTCCAGCAAGAAGGTGACGACAACCGGCACCACCGTCACCACCGCGGCCGGTGGTTCGCCGGCGACAGTTGCACCCGGCGCGTACGGCGCGCTCAGCTTCCAGTTGCCGTGGATCAAGAATGTCGAGTCCGCCGGCGAATTCATCGCTGACACTCAGGGCATCTACGTCGCACAGGGATTCAGTTCCGTCAATCTCATCGCCGGCGGACCGACCGCCACTCCTCAGGAGACGGTGGTGAAGACCGGGCAAGCGTTGATCGGTATCACCTCAACCGACTCAGCGGCGGCCGCCATCCAGAAGGGCTTCAATCTCAAGATTATTGGCACCGAATACCAGAAGAACCCGTTCTGCATCATGTCGGCGGCAAGCAAGCCCATCAAGACGCCGCAGGACATGATCGGCAAGAAGATCGGCGTCCAATCGGTGAACGACGCGGTGTGGGCCGCGTTCCTCAAGGCGAACAACCTCAACCCGTCGCAGATCACCAAAGACACCGTCGGCTTCGATCCCACACCGCTCACCCAAGGCCAGGAGGACGGCTGGTTCTCGTTCATCACCAACGAGCCGATTGCGCTCGGCATCAAAGGTTTCCAGACGACGACGTTCCTTCTGAACGACTTCAACTACCCCGAGATCGGCAACGTCTTCATTGTGACCACCGACTCGCTGAAGAACTCACGCGACAAGGTCAAGGCATGCATGGTGGCCGAGATCATCGCCTGGAAGAAGTCCTTGGCCGACCCGACGATCGGCGCAGGGCTGGCGGCGACCAAGTACGGCCAGGGTCTCGACGCCCCTGAGCAGACGCTGGAGTCCAAGGCCCAGAACCTGCTGACTGCGACCGGCGACGCGCTGACCAACGGACTCTTCTACGTCTCGCCCAAGGCCCAGGCGGACAACGTGAAGACGCTTGCCCTCGGCGGAACCACGGTCACGACGGATCAGCTGTTCGACATGACCATCCTCGACGAGATCTACCAGGCTCGTCCGGACCTGAAGCCGGTCACGGCGGCGTCCTGATCGCGTGGGACCATGTCGATCGTGACCGAACCGCCCGACACCGGTGACGCCGATCGGGCGGCGTCCGGGCCCGGCCACGCGACCGGGCCCTCGACCGGCGGGCGTGACGGCCACGGCATCCGCATCGAGGGTTTGACCAAGGAGTTCCGGCTCGGGCGTGCGACCATCACGGCCGTTCAAGACGTCAATCTCACGACCCCGCAGGGCGCTTTCCTGGCCCTGTTGGGGCCGTCGGGGTGCGGGAAGTCAACGGTGCTGCGGGTCCTGGCCGATCTCGAGCAGCCGACGGCCGGTCACGCGTGGATCCACGGCGAGCCGCCGTCAACGGCGCGGCGCAACCACCATCTGGGTATCGCCTTTCAGGACGCGGCGCTCCTACCTTGGCGCACGGTGTGGAACAACATCCGCCTTCCCCTGGAGGTGAGCGGCGTCAAGATGCCGGAGTCGGCGATCGCCGACCTCATCAGCCTGGTCGGACTCGAAGGCTTTGAGAAGGCTCGGCCGGGGCAGCTCTCCGGGGGGATGCGCCAGCGGGTGGCTATCGCCCGGGCGTTGGTCACCGAGCCCAACATCCTCCTGCTCGACGAACCGTTCGGCGCGCTTGACGAGATGACCCGCCAGCGCCTGAATCTGGAGTTGCTGCGCATCTGGTCCGAGCGAGTCACCACCACGCTTCTGGTGACGCACTCCATCGCCGAGGCGGTCTTCCTGGCTGACACGGTCGCGGTCATGAGCCCGCGGCCAGGACGGGTGGCGGCATTGGTTGACATCGACCTGCCGCGGCCCCGCACGCCGGACATGATCCGTACCCCCCACTTCCACGAACTCGAGGACAAACTCTCCGAGCTGCTGTTCAGCAAGGGGGGCGTGGCGCCCAGCGGAGACGACGTGTGAGCACGAGCCCATCGGACATTGAGGCCGTCGCCGAGGCGCTCGGCAGCGCCGCCCCCGTTCCTGGGCTACAGCTGTCTCGGGAGAAGACGGCGCTGCCCGCCTGGCTCGGTGGCCTGATCGGCGCCGTCCTGCTCGTCGGCTTATGGGAGGTGCTGGCCCTCACCGTCTTTCACAAGGTCGGATCGGGAGTACCCACACCGACGTCGGTCGTGAGCAAGTGGTGGTCGGATTATCGGAAGGGTCTATAC
>CAXMLU010000231.1:0-3822 GCA_964194255.1 uncultured bacterium | reverse complement strand
GACCGACGACGACTGGGACAAGCCTCAGGTGGCGGTGGCGTCGTCCTGGAACGAGGTCACGCCGTGCAACATGCCCCTCGACCGGCTGGCCAAGCGAGCCAAGGCGGGGGTGCGCGCCGCCGGCGGTTTCCCGATCGAATTCATGACCATCGCCGTGTCCGACGGCATCTCGATGGGCCACGAGGGCATGCGCGCGTCACTGGTGAGCCGCGAGGTCATCGCCGACTCGGTGGAGATCATGATGCACGCCGAGCGGTTCGACGCCCTCGTCAGCTTCGCCGGCTGCGACAAGTCTCTGCCCGGAATGTTGATGGCGGCGGCCCGGGTGAACATGCCGAGCGTCTTCGTGTACGGCGGCTCGATTCTGCCGGGCCGCGGCGCCAAGGGCGAGGCGCTCGACATTGTCAGCGTCTTCGAAGCGGTGGGGGCATACGCCGCCGGATCGCTCACCGCCGAGGAACTCAGCCTGATTGAACATCGCGCCTGTCCGACCGAGGGCAGTTGCGCGGGGATGTTCACCGCCAACACCATGGCTTCGGTCGGTGAGGCACTCGGGATGAGCCTGCCCGGCAGCGCCAGCCCGCCGGCCGTCGACCGCCGGCGAGACGACCTCTCCTACGAGAGCGGCCAGGCAGTTGTCCATCTCCTCGAACTCAATTTGCGACCGCGGCAGATCATGACCAAGGAGGCGTTTGAGAACGCCATCGCGGTGGTCATGGCCCTCGGCGGCTCGACCAACGCGGTGCTCCATCTGCTCGCCATCGCCAACGAAGCGCGGGTGGAGTTGACCCTCGACGACTTCAACAAGGTGGGCCGGCGGGTGCCCCACATCGCCGACACCAAACCGCACGGGCGCTACCACATGGCGGACGTGGACCGCATTGGCGGCGTGCCCGTGGTCATGCGCGCACTCCTGGAGGCCGGTCTCCTCCACGGCGACTGCTTGACCGTCACCGGTCGCACCATGGCCGAGAACCTGGCCGCCCTCGACCCGCCGCCGCCGGACGGAGAAGTCGTTCATCCGCTGTCGCGGCCGCTCCATGGTGACGGCGGAATCGCCATCCTGCGGGGATCGATGGCGCCCCGGGGCAGCGTGGTCAAAGTGGCCGGTCTCGACGTTGATCGCTTCGATGGACCGGCCCGCGTCTTCGACGGCGAGGACACCGCCATGGAGGACATCTTGGCCGGCCGCATCACACCCGGCACCGTCGTGGTCATCCGCTACGAGGGCCCCAAGGGAGGCCCAGGCATGCGGGAGATGTTGGCTGTCACCGGCGCCATGAAGGGCGCTGGCCGGGGGGCTGATTGCGCTCTGCTCACGGACGGACGATTCTCCGGCGGCACCCACGGGTTCTGCATCGGCCACGTCGCGCCCGAGGCGGTCGACGGCGGACCCATCGCCTTCGTGGCGGACGGAGACCGCATCGTCATCGACATCCCTAACCGTTCCGTCGAGCTGTTGGTCGACGATGCGGAGATCGCCCGGCGGCGTCAGCACTGGAAGGTCCCGCCGCCGCGGTACACGACCGGCGTGCTGGCCAAGTATGCGCGCCTGGTGACGGGCGCTGAACGGGGAGCGGTCACTGAGCCGTAGTCGCACGCTGGCCATCGGTCTTGCCTTCGTCACCGCCGCCGGCCTCGGCGCGGGATGCGCCGGCTCCTCGTCGCAGGCCAGCGCGCCCAAGCCGCGGTTGACAACCGTGCCGACCACTGCGCCGACGGCGGTGACAAGGGCCGCGCCCACCACGACCGCACCTGCCCCGACGACAGTTCCCGCCGCCAGTACCGGCCCGTGTGCGCCGGCGCGACCGTTCAGCCCGGGCCAGTCTGCGCAGACGTTCGTGTACCTGGGCGTCAGCCGCACCTATCAGCTCTACGTGCCGCCGTCTTATGACGGCAAAGCCAGGGTGCCGGTGGTATTCAACTTCCACGGCTTCGGCTCCAACTCCGTCGAGGAGATGATCTACGCCAACTTCCATCCTCTCGCCGACGCCCACCATTTCCTTATCGTGGCCCCGGACGGTCAGGGTGCGTCACAGCATTACAACCTCACCGGCGAGACGGGGCTCCAGGACGACGTGGCATTTGTGATGTCCCTGCTCGACCATGTGCAGACGATGTTCTGCGTCGATGCCCAGCGGGTCTTCTCGACCGGCATGTCCGATGGCGGCGCCATGACCTCCGTCCTGGCCTGCCGGCACCCCGAACGTTTCGCCGCCTTCGGGGCGGTGGCCGTCGTCGTCCACGTGCCGGGATGCGCGGCCCGACCGGTGCCGCTCATGGCGTTCTCGGGCACGGCGGACCCGATTGTGCCCTTCAACGGAGGCACGGTGAACTGTTGTGGCAGTCCCACGCTCGGCTCCGCTCCCGACGCCATGGCCGGCTGGGCGGCTCAGAACGGCTGTCGCGCCGGCCCGAAGGACACCCACGTCGGCACCCAGGTCCGCCTGCGGGAGTGGAGCGCGTGCGCCCCGGGGAGCGCGGTCGAGTTCTACATCATCGACGGCGGCGGGCATACCTGGCCGGGCGCGATCGCCCTGCCCCCACTCGGTCTCACCACCACCCAAATCAAGGCCACCGACCTGATCTGGGCCTTCTTCCAGGCCCACCCGCTCACCTGACAACTACGCGTTCTGAGCCGCGGCCGACTCTGTACTGGCATGGACGACTATCCGGACCTGAGCCACCTCGTTGACCTCGAGCCGCTGCCTGCCTCCGACAACTTGCAGGAGATCGTGCGGCGACATCACCGCCGGCGTTCCCGGCAGCTGGCCGCCAGCCTGGCCGTGGTCGCCGTGGCCGGACCCGTCCTCGGCTTCGCGGTGGCCAGAGGCTCCGATCGCCAGCCGAGCCGGGTGGTGGCGGCCAGCCAGCCCGCCGCTGCCAGCAACGCTGCGAGCAACGCCAGCACGGCCGCCAGCACGGCGGCCGGCACGGCGGCCGACGTCGCCCTGGCCCAAGCCACGCAGGCGATGGCGAGCGCGGGCCTCACCACCGCCACTGCCACCGCCATCGGCGGCCCCGGCCCGCCTGGATTCGGGGCACCCGCATCGACCCGGATCTTCCTGCGCACCACCGCCGACGGGATCCGCATCCGCGCCTATACGGTGGACTTCAAGCTGAAGTTCGCCCCGGTCGGGCTGCCCGCCGCGTGCCTCCCCCAGCCAGCGTTGATGGGGGAGATGTCAGACGACCTGGCCGTTGGACAGACGCCCGGGATCATCTTTGGTGACCAGCCGACACCGAACCCTGTGGCCATAGTGTCCACCGACGTCGTCGCCGTGCTTGAGCAGTCCCCCATGTGGTCGGTCACCCTGCGGACCGCGCCCAATGTCGCAAAGGTCGTCGCCCACTTCCGCGACGGGTCCAGCGACGAGATGGCACCCCAGCAGGGGTGGGCCATCCTGGCCCACCACGCCACGCTCTCGGCCTTGAGCCAGCTCAAGTCCGCCGGCGCACCCCCGAACTTCGGTACCGTCGAGGCATTCGACTCGGCCGGCCGCTCGCTCGGCCGCGTGCCCTTGACGGGGATCGGCCCGAAGCCGCCCAAGGGGTGCTTCCCGGCCGTGCCGCCGCCCTCGTCTTCCACCAAGTCCTTCGGCGATCAGATGAAGCCCGTTACCACGACCAAATGACCGCCGCCGCTGCCGTCGCGCCGCCCGAGCCTCCGTCCGCCCGCCACCTTGACCCGGTGGTGGGCGAACTCGAAGACCTCGGTAGCGACGATTTCGTCGAGCTCTATCGCCACCACTATCCGCGCCTGGTCCGATCCCTGACCTTGGCCGGGGCCAGCCCGCAGCAGGCCGAGGACCTGGCCCAGGA
>CAXMLU010000230.1:0-3800 GCA_964194255.1 uncultured bacterium | reverse complement strand
TGCCGCCGTCGGCGGCGACCAGCCAGTAACCCTTCCCGTCGGTGGTGGCGGCCATCGCCACGATCGGAGGCGGGAACGGGTTGCTCAGACACGGCGCCGTCTGGTTGGCCGTTCGATCGTCGGTGGCGCTCGACGTCGTGCATGCCGGTTCGAGCAGCCAGGCGGGCGTGCACGACACCACTCGGCAGGCCAACCGGCCGGAGCATCCGATGTCGATGTTGCACTGCCCATACCGGAACGTGCGGCAGGCAGTGCGGCGTTCGTTGCAATCGCCCTTGGCGCAGTCACATGCCCCCAGTGCGTCACACGTCGGACAGAAATGCGTGGTGTCGCAGCCCGTCCCGCAGTGGGTGCAGATGCCTACGCAGTCGATGTAGTAGCGCGGCCCTGCGCAATAGACCGAACCATCCGCCTTCCACCAACCCCCGGCGAAGGTGCCGACCGGACAGGCGTTCACTCCCTCGTTCAGCGAACAGCAGAACGCCGCGTATCCGTCCGCGTAGCAGATGCTCCCGGGAGGACAGGTCCGGGCCGAGGACATGATGGCCGCGTACGCGCTCTCCGGTCGCAGCAGGTAACGCACGGGTGCTACCGAGATGGCGGACCCGACCACCGCGGTACGAGTCAGGAAGTCCCGCCGGGTGTGCCGGCGAGCGAGCAGAGCGGTGGCCTTCTCCACCAACCAGCGGCTCACCGGAGCGCTTTGGCGGCGGCAGCGGTGCGGGGCAGCACGGCCATGGCCAGGTAGCCGAGGTACGCGGCGATGACACTGAGGACGACGAACGGGATGCCTCGCGCCGGTTGGCTGCGCACGGCGGTGGCGAGGGATGGGTGGTATCCAAGCGCCGCGGCACTAGCGACGACGGCCGCGCCGATATTCAGCAACACGTGGGTGAGACCAGGAGGGGCGTCCTGTTCGCCGAAGCATCCACACGAGCTCAGCGGTGTGCGGCGGACAAGAGCAGCGGTCACGAAGCCGGCGAAGCCGATGTAGGAGGCGGCGACGCATACGGCCGGGACGGTCCCGCCCCACAGCACCGCCCACCCGCCCAACGCGACTTCACCCGCTGCGCCCGCCCGAACCGCCCATGGCCCGATGGGCAGACCGAGTTGGGAAAGGGCGCGCGCCGTTCCTGATGGGCGGAACGCCTTGGCCGCCCCGCCGGCAACCAGGAGGCTGACCGCGGCCAGGTACGCCCCGTACCAGACGGTGCCGTTCACGGCTGGAGCTCGTCGATCGAGATGAGGGGCAGGACGCGGTTGACCTTCGGGGTGAGCGCGAAGCGCCGCCGGTAGGAGCCGAGCACGACGTACAAGCAGAACGCGCGTCCGCCGTGGGAGAAAAACTGTTGCGCTCCGGCTTGGCCGGGGATGGATCGCTGCAGCGTGTTCGGGCTGAACACGTCGGGAGGAAGCATCCGGGGCATGCCGTCACGAGCGAAGAGCGATCCCGTCGTGCTGTCCGGGTGATACTCGATGAGCACGATGAACACGTCGTCTGGCCCCATGACGTCCACGGCGCCGCTGCCAAAGTCCCCGCGATCCAGGGGCAGGGCGAAGCTCCCGGCGTGAAGGACGGGATGGGTCGTGTACTCGCTCGAGGCAGGACGCCGGTAGATCGCCCCCTCCCATCCGGGCGGGAGGTGGACCTCCAAACCATGACGAGTCAGCGTGCTCATGCGAGCACCGCGCCGGCGGCGGCGCACAGCAGAACGATGGATGCTCGGCGCGACCATCCGGCGGCCAGCTGCATCCGCAGGTGAACGCGGCGGGCGGCGAGCGAACCGTCAATGCCGCCCATGGCCAGCACGGGCAATGCTCGCACGAGCCCGAAGGTGAGCCCGATCACCGCCCCCGCCGCGGGCGTGGCCGCAATCACGGCCAGCACCCACGTGGCATAGACCGTCGCGGTGGTCACGATCGTCACCACTCCCATGCCGAGCTGGAAGCCATAGCCGGTCCCGTAGACCCAACCGCGGTAGCGGACGAGCCAGTCCTCGTTCACCTGCCGGCGGGTGGTCGGTAGGCGAAGTTTAAGCCCATCGACGAGCGCGGCGCATAGGACGACGGTCACCGTCGCCAGCCGCGTTGGCACGGCGGCTCCTCCGATGACGCCGCCCATCCACCCGAGGACGGCGCCCATGCTTAGTCCGCCGGCTGTCGAGGCCAGCAGGTACCCAGTCACGGTCATTCCCCATCGCCTTCCCCGCCCCCGCTCGCCGAGCGGGGTGATGCTGGCCAGCATCGACTCACCTCAGGGCGACCAACTCGACCGGATGGCAGCAATGACCGCCACCATCACACCCGCACCTAGCACGATCGTCAGGACCCTGCCCCGGACGTATGTTCGTGGTACAGCCGTGGATCGCCGGGCCGGATCCCGGCCGCGGCGAGCTCCCGATCCGCCCTCGCCTCGCGGGTTTCTCGAGAGGATCGGGTGTCACCCGCCGCATCGCGTAGCAGGGAGGCCACCTCCGCCCATGTGCCGGCCGAGCCCTCTCCCAGCACCCGGCCCTCGCTGCCCCCCGTCAGAATGAAGTAAGGCGCGCCCGGGACGTTGTAGTCCTGCCACGCCTCACTCGACATGACCACGGGCACACCTTCGGGTGCGACCCTCCTCAGGCGAGCCGGACTCTCCTCCCCCACCCCCAGGGTGACAATGACCACCCGGGTGCGATCGGGTAGCCCGAGGCGGTCAGGATCTGCGAACGCCTCCCAGAAGCGACCACAAGAGGAGCACCCGCCCGACAGGAAGGCCAGGAGGGTCGTTACCTGTGTCCCGCCCACGGCGATGCTCACCGACTCATCGAACGGGGTCACTCCCACCACGTCGAAGACCTGACTCGAATCTGGCCGCGGCGGCACCACGCCCGCGGCGCGCCGACCGACCTTGACCGCCTCATCGGGTTCAGATGCGCTCCCGACCTCTTCGCCGATCCGGTGCAGCGCGCGCAAGATCTCGGCGTGGCTGCGGAGCAGCCCCGCGACCAAAAGGGCCAACAATCCGAGCGCGACAGTCTCCACCGCAACCAACATCACCATCTTGGCGAATGTAGAAGGGCGCTCGACGGCCGTGGGGGATGGTCGCGTCAGCTCAGCGGGTCAGCCGTGCCTCCGCATTCGTCCTGCTCGATCTGGGCCACCTGGGCCAGACGGGCGAGGTGGCGGCCACCTTCGAAGGGGGTGGCCAGGAACAGGTCGACGATCGCCAACGCGAACTCGTCGCCAAGAATTCGGGCTCCGAGAGACAGGACGTTGGCGTTGTTGTGGGCCCGCGCCAGGCGGGCCGTCCATTCGTCAAGACACAGAGCCGCCCGGGCACCGTGCACCTTGTTGGCAGACATGGCCTCGCCCTGGCCGCTGCCCCCGAGGACGATGCCGACATCGGCGTTTCCAGCCACCACGTGGCGGGCCACAGCGGCACAGTAAAACGGGTAGTCCACCGGATCCTCGGAATGGGTACCGAGGTCGTTGACCGTCTGTCCTTGCCCGTTCAGGTGATTTACCACAACGAGCTTTAGCCGGTAGCCGGCGTGGTCCGAGCCAATGGCGATGCGCACGGCCCGATTTTGGCATCCCTGGGCGGGCAGTACGATCTCGGACGCACCGGTCGGCAGATCCCTCTCGACGGAGGACCAATGGACGACGAAGCGATCATGGGCACCATCCACAAACTCGTCGCGGAAGAGCACCATCTCGAGCGGACCCACGCCGACACGGGCCTCGATGACGCCGAAGCGTCCCGGCTGAAGGCGCTCGAGGTCCAACTCGATCAGTGCTGGGACTGTCTCTTATACACA
>CAXMLU010000229.1:0-3529 GCA_964194255.1 uncultured bacterium | reverse complement strand
AAGCCGATCCGTTGAACGTGAATGCGTTCTCACCTTCGTCGACTGCTATGCAGAAGGTCGCGGTCGCGCACTCGACCACGACCAGCGTCGTATTCGGGTTGGCGGCATTCACCTGCGCGGTGTCGGTCCAACTGCCCTTGGCCGCCGGCACGGCTGTCGTCGACTGACTCGCGCTGGTCGGTGTATTGGTCGGCGGTTGTGCCCCCGGCGCCGCCGTCGTCGCCGACGACTTCACCGCCGACTTGGTTCCGCCGCCGCCGCAGGACGCCAGCACGACCACCACCGCCGCCGCCAGTACTGCTCGTGATCCCCGCACGGGGAGAGGGTACACGTCGGCGTCAAGCCGGCATTTGACTCTCTTCGGGCCGCTTGGTTGCAGCCTGCGCGGGTGTTACGGATGCCGGCCCAAGAAGGCGACGAGCTGGTCCGTCGGCCGGGCGTCGCTGCCAACGGGTACCGGCGCATCGAAGCCGACGAAGCCTCGAAGGGCATCGGTGACAAAGCCCTGCGCGACGGCGAGGATGGTGACGGCGAGCTCATCGGGGAGGTTGCCGTCCTGGCTGGTGGCGTGGGCGATGTCCCACGAGTGCGTGGCTGTATCGATGAGGTTGACGCTCAGAGCAGCTTGGGCGGGCATCGGTCCGGCGCCGATGTTGACCTCACCGTCGAGCCCGTGGGTCGTCCAGGCGGCGAGGGTGCGATCAGCCTCGATGCGGAATTGGGCGGCCAGGTCGGCGTCGAGCGGGTACGAGTTCGTGCTGGCCAGCAGGTCCTGACCACTGACGCCCCGCCCCGCGTTGACGATCACGCCCAGGCTGTGGGCGAGCAGCGCCCGCACGTCCCACTCCCGGCATGGCGTGGCGGCATCGAGCTGATCCGGCCCCACACCGGCCACGACCTTGGTGGCGTGGTCGAAGGTTTGGGAGAGGGCGTCGAGCATTTCCATGAGGTGCCTCCGTTCGGGGATCGGCTTGCGCCGCTCCGAGCTCTGTAAGAAGATACTTACATGCCTTCGGCCGCGGCGCCAGAGCGGATCGACGAGATAGCCCACGCCCTCGCCGATGGAACCCGGCGAGGCCTCCTCCGGCTCGTGCGCGACGACGAGCTGGCCGCCGGCGACCTGGCGGCCGCATTCCCCGAGATGAGCCGGCCGGCGGTGTCCCAGCACCTCCGCGTTCTTCACCACGCCGGGTTGGTGAGCATTCGTCCTGACGGCAGCCGGCGGCTGTATCGGGCCCGCCGTGAGGGGTTGACCGAGATGTGGCAGTTCATCGACGAGATGTGGACAGAGCGGCTGGCCAAGCTCAAGCAGGCCGTCGAACGGGCCGAACGCAACCGACCCGAGACCGCCGACCCGAACGGAGCGCCCCGTGACCGAAACCGCCCATGAGACGACGACGATCGAACAGACGGTGCGGATCGCCGCCTCGCCCGAGACCCTGTGGTCGTTCTGGACCGAGCCCGAGCGGCTGGCGCAGTGGTGGGGTTCGGACGCCGAGGTCGTGGCCGAGCCGGGTGGGCTGTACCGCGTGGTGATGGAGAATGGACCGGTGATGCGCGGCGCGTTCACCGAGCTCGACCCACCTCACCGCCTGGTGTTCACCTTCGCTGGGAGCACAACGCGCCTGGCGAACCGCTGGCACCGGGCTCGACGCGGGTCGAGGTGATCATGACCCCGGACGACGGAGGGACGGTGCTCCGCCTGCGACACTTCGAGATGCCGAACAAGCATGCCTCTGACCACGAGAAGGGTTGGAGCTTCTTCGTCGGTGACCGCCTCGCGGCGTTGGCCGCCAAGGCGTGACCTCGTGGCCGTCGACGTCCTGACCGAGATCACGATCGACCGACCCGTTGACGTGGTCGCGGCGTACGCCGCTGATCCGTCGAACGCGCCGGTGTGGTACGAGAACATCAAGTCCGTCGAATGGGAGACGCCACCTCCGGCCCGGATCGGATCCAAGGTGGCGTTCGTCGCCCAGTTCCTCGGCCGGCGCATGGCCTACACCTACGAGTTCGTCGACCTCGTCCCGGCCGAGCGGTTGGTCATGCGTACCGCCCAGGGCCCATTTCCGATGGAGACGACCTATACCTGGACCGCGACCGACGACGCCAAGACACATATGACCTTGCGCAACCGCGGCGAACCGGCCGGATTCTCGAAGCTGGCGGCACCGTTCATGGCTGCGGCCATGCGACGGGCCAACCGCAAGGATCTCGCCAAGTTGCGATCGATCCTGGAAGCGACCTGATCACACGCCGATGAGCATGACGGCCTGGGCCCGCCCGGTGCCGGTATTGCTGACGTGGTGCCACACATCAGACCGGACGTGCCAGATCTGCCCGGGGGCAGTACGACCACCCCGGGCCCGTTCTCGGTCGAGCACATGAGCTCCCCATCGACGACGACGAGCGTCTCGGAGTAAGGGTGTCTCTCCGGATTCACCTCGGCACCACCCGCTACGGTCAGATAGAAGAGGTCGACGGTGCTCCCCGCGTCCTTAGCGAGAAGCGGGCTCACGGTGACCCCGGGGCTCGTTTCCAGTTCGAATCCGTCCTCGTCACCCGTGAACAGGCGACTACCGCGAATGATCGTCTCGGGCATCGTGGCTCCTCCTCGTTCGGTGCGCTCGCTATCTAGACCGACGAACGGGGTCAGCGGGATCGACACCAAGGGGCGATGAAACTGGCGCCGAGCGCCCCAGGCAGGAGATCGGCTCGGGGCGAAGAAACCTAGGCCGATGCCCAAGCGCGCCCGGCTTGTTGGCAGGGACGTGGCTCCTGGGGCTGGCGGCGACCGCACCCATCGCTCCGGCGCGGGCGGCCACTGCCACCTACGTGGCCCTGGGCGACTCCTACACATCGGGCCCGTTCATTCCTCTGCAGCTGCAGACATACGGACCGCCCCACCTGCGAGCCGAACGTCACCTCGGCCCAGGAGCCGGTCGTAGAACCGGCGGTCATAGACCAGCACCACCGCTTCCGGACACCGGAACCCCGCGAGGAGCCCCCGAGCCCGCTTCCATGCGACAAAGATCTCCGGTGTGACCAGCGCCGACTCGGCGTGTTTACCCGCCAAGTTCGGAAAGGTCACGCGGACATCATGGTGGCCGGGACTCCCGCCCGCCAACGAAAGCAGTGGCGATACCGTGGGGCGGTGAGCACGACCATCGGGATCATCGGCCCGGGCCACATCGGCGCCAATATCGCCCGCCTCCTGGTCGGGGCGGCCCACGAGGTCACCATTAGCTTCAGCCCGGACCGGGACCGTCTCGCCGCTCTCGGGGCCGAAATCGGCGCCAGCGTGGATCAGCCGTCCGAGGCGGCGGCCCGCCGCCGGTTGGCGCCGAGTTGAGCGCGCGAGCGTGCTCGGATCCCAAGCACTGCCGCGCGCGCAACTCCAGCGAGCGGCGCGGCGGCGGAAGGCGCGGCGCGGGCCGCCGGCTGGCGGCGGCGGAAGGCGCTGTTTGCCGGGACCGGCTGGTGGCTCTATCCTGAACCGCCGGCCTGGCGCCGTTGTTGGCGCGCCTTT
>CAXMLU010000228.1:0-8324 GCA_964194255.1 uncultured bacterium | reverse complement strand
GGCTGTCGGGCCGATCCCCGGCCCTTCCTTGTATCCAATCGGAGGGTGACAGGCTCACACGGCCACACAGGTACCAATCAGGGGATTCCCGCAGGTCGCAAGTTGGGCAACGATGTCGGACCGTGAAGCCACGGCGATTTTGGGAGGCCTGGCAGGGCAGTACGAGGTCGATCGCGGCCCCCGCCGAGTTCGCCGCAACAACAAGGCGGGTGCGTGGCATCGACCCCTCGCCTTGCTTCGTCCGCTTCGTCGGCGAGAACACGCCGGCCGCACTGAGTTCGGAGCACACGGCTACTCCGACATCGTGACGGGTCGACGCCCGCCTTGCGCGAGATATTCGGGCGGGGGCTGAAACCGTGCACCCGAGAAGTTTTTTTCGGTGATTGGCCTATGCCTTTCACCTGCGACGTTGTTGCTGTCGGGGGTTATAACCCGCGTGGGACATACGGGAATGCTTGACGACCTTCGGGCTTGGCGCGACTGTGCCTTACGAGGCGCCTTCGTCAGTAGCGGCCGAGGGATGCCATCGATCTTCGGGACGCGCCGCTGGGAGCGAAGGGACTACTCGTGGAAGAGCTTGGTTCGTCGCGGGCGGGGGCCGGCGCGCTTCGCCTGGTGCCGATGACCGAACAGGGCGACGAGCCGAGGCTCCTCGCTCTCGCCCGCCAATACGTGGAGGACCGCACCCGGCGCGGCGAGTTCCGAGGCGACACCTCTCCCGGTGTGTGGCCTCCTCGCTCAGGATCTTCTGCCGGGTGGTGGGCGCCAACCGCGAGCCGAACACGCTCACCCGTGCCAACGTGGAGGTCTGGTTGGAACGTGATGTTTCAGCGGCGACAAAGCGAACCCAGTTGAGCAATCTCCGCGGGTGGATCAAGAACAAGTATCTCGACCACGATCCCTGCGACGATCTGCCTCGCATCAAGCAGCCGCGGCGGGTTCCGAGGGCGCTTCGATCCGAGCAGGTATCACAGCTCCTAGCCGGCGGGGTGCCCGATGTGCGCGGCGAGCTGATGGTGCTCCTCATGGTGCAATGTGGGCTCCGCTGTGTCGAGGTCGCGACGCTCCAGATGGGCGACATCGACCTCGACAAGCGCACCCTGACGGTCGCCGGGAAGGGCGGCCATGAAAGGACGTTGCCGATCGCCGGCGAGGAGACGTGGGAGGCGCTCACCGAGTACCTGCGCCAGTATCCGGGGCCGGCCGGCCCGCTGATTAGGAGCTACCAGTCCGGAAAGGCCCTGACCGCCGCTTACATCTCCGATCGCCTGAGGTTGTGGATGACGGAGGCCGGACTCCGCCCGATCCGGTCGGGGAAGGCCCGCGGTTCGCTGCCCTCGGCCCACCAGCTGCGGCACGGCTTCGCCACCCATCTGATCGACGGTGGCGCTGACCTCCGGACGGTACAGAGCGCGCTCGGCCATGCGAGCATCGCCACGACCGGCGTCTACATCGGCGAGACGAAGCTGCCCGAGCTGCGGAAGGCCATGAGTGGGCGCACCTACTCGCGGGGGACAAGCTCACCGGCCACCCACGACCCCAAGATGAGCGAGGAGCTATCCGTATGGTTCTGATGGCTGAGTACCAATCGCTGCGCGACTTCCTCGACGAGGGCGGCGTGCTGGCCGGCGTTCCACGGATCGCCATGATCGCGGAGGTTGCCATCGTCGACCGGGCGGTCATGGATCCTGACGACCTGCGCCGGCAGGCTGAACAAGATCGCTGGGCGGGAACCGAGATGCTGGCCGGACGTCCCGTCGCTCCCACGGTGTACAAGCCGACCGCGGAGGAGGATGTAGACCGCGCTCGCATGTACCTGTGGTCTGCGGAGGTCGCCCTCGACGCCGCCCTGGCCGCCCGGTTCGTAGCCGGGCTGCCCTCCGATGTCCGGGCGACCGCCGAAGCGGACCGCGACGGCAGACTGGTCGCCCTAGCGCACAGCCTGGACTGCCATGAATGAGCCAATACGAGGACACTCGTGACCGGCCACGCTGGTCGAGCACGAGAGTTGCGTTCTGCACGCAAGGCATCGTCCTCTTCGGCGAACTCACAGGGCCGTATGGTGTCGCGGACGGCCCAGCATCGGCCATCATCAGTGCGAGACGGATCACAACTGAAGGGCGGAGACACCTGTGTACTGCAGCAGCTGCGGGGCGCTGGTCGACACGACGTGGCGCTTCTGTCCCAAGTGCTCGGCACCGATCGTTGCCGAGAGTCCCCCGGCGCGTCCATTCACGCTGCCATCGACCGCATTTCGAAGTCGATGGGCTGCTGCCGCCGGGTTTCTCTTCTTGGTCTCTGCCGGACTTACCGTAGGCGCCCTTTTCCCCGCGTATTACAGGGGCGGAACCGCCCTCAGCCGGTCGGTGTCCACGGTCTGGTACAACGTCCCCGCGATCGTCGGCTGGTCGCTGGCAGGCCTCATGCTGCTGATGCGACGCGGGCGGTTGTTCGGGGCAGGTCTGGCGTGTGGCCTTACCGGCATCTGGTTGTCGGCGTACTTAGGGGAGTTCGATCCAATCTCTCGCGGTACGGCCCGGATCGGCCCAGGCATGGCGCTCGGCGAAGCCGGCATCGCGCTGGCGCTCATTGGCTCCGTCGGCACCCTTGTTCTTGTGATCCGAGAACGACGCGTTGGCCTGCTTCGAGGAGCTCGCGGCGCCGCGTGGGCGATGATCGCCGCTGCTGCGGGGCTCGCATTTGCTGTTGGAGACGCCTTTCCCTGGGTCGATACTCACATTCACGCCACGGCAGCGAGTTGGAGGTTCGCGGCGACGGGCACCTCCGATGTCTCCACACATTGCTGCACGATTGGGCAACAGCACGGCTGGTCGCTAGCCCAACAGATGCTGCTCGTCTCGCTTGCCGTGCTTGTGCCCCTAGTAGTTGGCCCATCTAGACCCGGGCTCTTTGCGATTGGAGGTTTGTTCGGAGCTGCCTTGGCGTTGCTGGCAGCTCCGATCTCCGCCATCGTCGGCCTGTTGAGGCCCCTTACGGCCGCCGGCGTCGGTATGACCGCTGCTGATGCGAATGTTTCAGGCGCGGTGTTTTCGCAACATGGCTTGCCGGGACTATGGCTGGCGTTGGCAGCGGGCCTTGCGATCATTCTGATGGCGATCGCACGCTGGTTCGTGACCGACGACCGACGGGTTGGTGCACCTGGAGCCCATGAGTGACGCACCCGGCCAATGAGGATCGCTTTCGCTGCGCAGGGAATTGTGAGTCCGCCCGGTGGGGCTGGAACGAGAACGTGTTCGTTCTCCCGAACATGGTCGACGTTTCCATGTGGCAGAACGGCCAACAACGGCAGACCGAGGACACCGGGATCCGCCCGACGATCGGCTGGTACGGGGAAGCTTTTCTCCGCCACGAGGATCTGAGCACCCTGCACGGCCGGCTCGGTCCCTTCCTCGCCGGCCACGGCGTGCGGTTCGTGCATGTCGGCGACCTGCCCGGCCCGCTGCGGCCGGACCCTGCCAACGTTGCGGGCATCTTCGAGCAGATTTCCATCCAGCAACTCCCCGGATTGCTCGGCAGCCGGGCACGACATCGGCCTAGTCCCACTGGCCGACAGCGAGTTCAACGCCGGCAAAAGCGCGCTCAAAGGCATGGAGATGGCAGCTTGCGGCATCCCCTACGTCGCCCAACACCACCCCGAGTACGAGGCGTTCGGAGCCGGCATCCTCGCCCGGACTCCGACCGAGTGGCTTTCCGCGCTGGAGCGGCTGCTAGACCCGGCGGAGCGAGCGACGGTCGCCGCCAACGGGCTGGCACGAGCAGCCGAACACGACTGGCGAGCCAGGGGGCGCGAGTGGACCGAGGTCTACGAGTCGCTTGCGGGCATAGGCTCGCCTTGCGGTGCCAACCCTGATCGGGCGGAAGGTGCGAGAGCAGAGATGAGGAGTACCGGTTTGGCCGCTTTGGTTGTGGCGACACTCGCCGCTTGCTCGACAACCGGCGTGGCGGCGACAACGACGACAACGAGTCCTCCCACCACGCTCGCTCCAACCATCCCGCCGACAACACAAAGTCGACCCCGCAGCGGTTGAGGTCTGCCAGCGGGCACGAGAGGAGTACGACTACGCCTCGTCCGAGACCCTCATCCCGCACGCTCAGGCAGACAACCCGACACCCGCCGACGATGCCAACTACGCGCAGGCCGAGAGTAAACGGAGGGACGCAGCCATCGCCATGGAATCCGCGGCGATCCGGACTATTGACCCGACGTTCTCTGCTGCAGCTCGCACGCTGGCGCAGTATTACCTGACGGGGACGACGGGGCTTCCGACGGGCTCGGGTATCCAAGCCCATTTGGATGCCACGGGCATAAGGATCGTCGTCAAGGTATGCACTGCGCTTGGCTATCCCGCGCAGTAACCGGCCGATCAATCTGTGGGATGACGCGACTTCTTCGGCGCTGGTTCACTGAACGTGCGGCCGACAAGTAGTCACCCGCTATCACCCCCCTGTGTCATCTCCGAAGGAAGGTATCGACCGGGGCTGATATGCCCAGACGGAGAGAGCCGTGCCATCTGCGAGCTTGATCGTGCATTGCTGGCTCCCAACTGCCTGGGATTGGGTTCGCCGGCGCCGCGAGGATCGGGCCTTCATCAGCGGATCGTCGTGCCTCCGAGGCAACTCGCGGCCTCTTGGCCCCGGGCGACGATCTCAGGTAAGGCAACGGTCTGCGTCGGCCCCCGATCCGGTGGAGGTGTCCAGCTATACGACGACACGCAGGCCTTGAGGTAGTAGCTGTCGCCGACGGCCACGGCGAATGGGGGGTAGACCGCCAGGGCGGTGACCGTAACCGTCTGGCCGAGGCCTACCGGGTAGAACCCACTGGAACCCCGGCTCGCATAGATGGGGCCGGCACACGTGTAGGGGTCGCATTTCCCGAAGGTCAGAGTCACCACAACGTTGTTGGTGGTGCCGTTGCTCTGGTTGATCACCGTCACCGATGCCGGGCACTGCTGCAGTTCGCCGGTCGAGTAATGACAGGTCTGCATGGACTGAACCTGCGCTGCTCCCTGGCGTTGCAACAAGGGCAGAGTGACCGGCACCGTGACCGGAGGCACCGTAGCTATCGGCTCAATTGCGAACGTCGGTAGCTCGGCGGTAGTCGTGGTGCTCGACACAGTGGGGGTGGTCACTGCCGTAGTGGACGGCGTGACGGACGACTGCACCACCTGAGCAGTGAGATGTCGACTAGTGCACCCGCCGCCGAGCACAACCGACACGACAATAAGAACAGCGCCCGCCCTCTGTCCCGGTCTTGATGTCAAAGCGCCTCTCGATCGACCCTCCGCCGAACGTTACTGCCAACTCAGCCCGCCCCGATTGATCACGGACGGGCCACTGTTGGTCATCCAGGTTGGGTTGTCACGCCTCGGCTTCCTCGGCCTCATACCGGATGTTCCAGGCCTGCGTATACAGCTCGACCAGCAGTTCAAGTACATAGCCGAAGAAGCCAAGGAACGAAGCAACCACGATCCCGCCAAGCAGATCACCCGTAACAAGCACTGCGACCGTCCCACCCGTGTAAACGTGCACCCCCGAACTATCCGTCTTCCGCGCCAAGTCGACGCCGCCTGCGATGGCCGCGATGACAGCAAAAGCCAAGACCAAAACGGCGAGCATCTTGAACACTCCAGCCAGTGTGATCGCATTGCGGAACCGGATGTCACCTGCGTCCTCAGTCATCGTTGCCCCTTCCCTCGCGTTCATTGCGTCGGCAGACCACGGACTGTCACCCGAATGACCAGCCACACACCTCCATACCGCAGCAGTCGATCGCTGCACGGCGATTGACACAAACTGCCGGGTGCTAACCGCCGTCGGGAAAATTCCATCCGGGGTGAGTTGCCTTTCTTTCCGCCGGCCGATGGCACATGGCCGGGTCGTTTGCGGGCGCGGCCGCTCGATTCCTTTGGCTCGCTTGCCCGTTCATGTGCGACGGCTCTCGCCTAAGTCTTTGACTCGACGTTGTGCATCGGTCGGAGGCCCACGACGATCGACGCCGAATGACCTCGACACGTAAGGCCTGCTCAGGGGCGGTGTCCGGGTCGGTTGAAACCGAACTTGACAACGGTACCCACAAGGCGTACAACTCGGAGTCACCAGATAGGCGGGCCCGACCGGTGTTGGTAGCACCAAGTCGGGCCCTCGAACCAAAGGGGAGTAGCCCAATGGCCCGTACCGCAACCGTAGACCGACGTGATCGTGTCGCCGAGCTGCACGACCAGCTCACCGCCAGCGTCGAGGCGCTAGTGACCTCCGAAGACTGGAAGGCGATGCTCGACACCGCGGCCAAGTTCCACACGTACTCGCCGCGCAACGTCATGCTCATCATGTGCCAGAACCCCGGGGCCACCCGCGTTGCTGGCTTCCACAAGTGGCTCGAGCTGGGCCGGCATGTCAACAAGGGCGAACACGGCATCGCCATCTTGGCCCCGTGCGCCTACACCATCCGCGACGATGAAACCGACGAGACACATTGCGTGCTGCGTGGCTTCAAGGTCGCCCACGTCTTCGACATCGAGCAGACCGGCGGCGAAGACATTGCCGACGTTCGCCCGGTGCTGTTGGACGGCTCGGCGCCGGCCGGGATGTGGGACGCGCTCGAGGGCCAGGTGAACGCCGCCGGCTACGTCATCTACCGCTACCAGCCGCCGTCCGGCGCTAACGGTTTCACCGACCCCGCCGGGCATCGCGTCGTGGTTCGCGCCGATGTCGACGCCGCCCAGGCCGTCAAGACATTGACGCACGAGCTGGCACACATCGTGCTCGGCCATGTGGCGGACCCGTCCGGGTACTTCACCTGCCGCGGCCGGTGCGAGGTCGAAGCCGAGTCGGTCGCCTACATCGTCTGCTCGGCGCTCGGGATGCCAACCGACGACTACAGCCTGCCGTACGTCGCCCGCTGGGCCGGCGGGGACGCCGCGTCGGTCCAACAGGCGGCGGAGAAGGTCATCGGCGCCGCACGGACCATCGTGGCCACCCTGGCGCCGTCCTGCGATGCGGGCGAGGTGGCGGCATGAAGTTGGCCGCTTATTTGCGTGTGTCAACCGACAAACAAGCTGAACATGGTCAGGGTCTCGACGTACAACGCCAAGCGATCCGGGGGTGGGCGAAAGCCCACTCCCACCGCCTTGTCGCCACGCTCGCCGATGAGGGCGTGAGCGGTTCGAACGGGCTCGAGGGCCGCGACGCGCTACCCGAGGCGCTCAGCATGATCCGCGCCGGTCAGGCCGCCGGCATCGTCGTCTACCGGCTCGACCGGCTGGCCCGCGACTTGATTCTCCAAGAGACGTTGCTGGCGGAAGTCAAACGGATGGGCGGCCAGGTGCTCTCGACCAGCGCCGCAGAGTCCGACTTCCTGACCGACGATCCCGCCGACCCGTCCCGAAAGCTGATCCGGCAGATTCTCGGCGCGGTGTCCGAATACGAGCGGGCCATGATCCGGCTCCGGATGCAGGCCGGCAAGCGGCGAAAGGTCGAGCGCGGTGGCTACGCCGGCTACGGGTCGGCCGGCTACGGGTTCAAAGTCGAGGAGGGCGGCAAGCTGGTCGCCAACCCGGACGAAGCGCCCGCCCTCGAGCGGATCCGGCAGCTTCATGCCGAGGGCCGATCGTTGCGGGACATAGCCGCCGTGCTCACCGACGAGGGCCACCGGCCCAAGCGGTCAGAGCGGTGGCACCCGGAGTCGTTGCGTCAGATCATCGCCCGGCTCTGAGCCACCGCGGCAAGCGTCGCCTTGACGCAGCGTCGACACCAGTAGGACACACCGCCGCCCGGCACCTTGACCTCGAGGGCCGGGCGGCGCACCGTCCGACCGCAACCGGCGCAGACCATCACGGGCCATTCCATGTGTGGCCGAGAAAGCAACGATCTCGGAGTTCTCCAAACGGCCGGCCACAGATCGGGCAGGCGGCCAGCAAGATTGGCTCGGTCGGCTTCGGGGCGGCCATCCGCTCCTCAGCCTGCTGTGCCCGAGGCGCCATCCGCTCCCGGGGCGTCTGCGCTCGAATCGACTTGCTCTCGTGGGCTGCCGCCCACTCCGCCCGATTTTCCGCACGGCGCCGAGCACGTAACAGGCGCCGGTCGCGGCCCACATTGGGGACGGCGGCCAGGCGGAGGCGGTCGGCGATGTCGGCCGGGAACGGCAACACCCGACAGATCGCCTCCATCACCGAGGTCGACGGGGCACGCCGGCCCTGCTCGAGCAGCCACCACGAGGACGGCAACATTGGCGGATCGAGCTGCACAGCCTTCGCCGCCCTCGGCAGCCCCCAGCCGGCAGCCAGGCGGGCCGCCTTGAGTTCCCC
>CAXMLU010000227.1:0-4230 GCA_964194255.1 uncultured bacterium | reverse complement strand
ACCGAACGGCGGCGGGATTACTGGCGGGCGGTAGCCACCGAGGTGCTCGATGCCTCCCCCGATCGGGTCGAGCCACCCTGCCCGTACGTCCGCGCCGGCTGCGGTGGATGCTCCTGGCAGCACGTGGAACCGGCCGCCCAGCTTCGTCTCAAGCAGGACATCGTCACCGACGCCCTGCGCCGCATCGCCCACGTGGCTGAGCCGGCGTTCGTGGCGGCGGTAGCCATTCCGCCGACCGCGTACCGGACCACCGCCCGGCTCGGCGTCGACAGTGACGGCCGGCCGGTGTACCACCGGACCGGGGCGGCCGGCCTGGTGGCCGTCGACAGTTGCCTGGTGGCCCACCCCCAGTTGGAGCAGCTCATCACGACCAAACGATTTCCGGGCGCCCGGGAAGTGACGCTCCGCGTGAGCGCCGCCACGGGCGAGCAGCTGATCCTCGTCGAACCCGGCCCGCGTCGTCAGGCGCACGCGTCCATCACCGAGGAGGTGGCGGCCACGCGGTGGCGAGTGTCGGCCACGACGTTCTTCCAGTCCGGCCCGGCCGCCTCGGAACTTTTGGTGCAGGCCGTAGCCTCATCCGTCGGCGATGCCCTTCCCGATGGCGGAAAGTTGGTGGATGCCTACGCCGGTGTGGGCATCCTGGGAGGAGTGCTGGCCACGCGGGCCGGCGCCACCCTCGAGATCATCGAGAACCATCCGGCCGCGGCTGGGGACGCCCGCTTCAACCTGGCCAACCTCGATGCCCGAGTCGTGCAGGTCGAGGTGGGCCAATGGCGGGCCACGGCGGCTGATGTGGTGGTGGCGGATCCGGCCCGCCCTGGCCTCGGCCGCCCCGGCGTGCGCGCCCTGACTGCGGCCCGACCGGCGCGGCTGGTGCTGGCCAGCTGCGATCCGGCGTCGCTGGCCCGGGACACGAACCTCTTAGGCGATGCCGGCTACCGATTGGCGGAAGTGCAGGTGCTCGATCTTTTCCCTCACACCGCCCATGTGGAGACCGTGGCCCGATTCGATGTTCACGATGATGGCGCGGCCGGGAGTCGGAGCTCGGAGGCAGACGCACCGCTTCGGTAAGCCACCGCGGTCACGGGCTGCGCCGTCCCCAGGGCCAGGAGGGTGACGCCGGCGGGGGATAGGCAGAGGATCTGCGACGCTTGGCCGGCCGTCGTGGCCGTCACGATCAGAGACCGGGCATCGACGCCGACGAGCCGGCGGGATTCGACGCGGAAGTCGAAGCTCCCGGACGAGGCGGCCAGGGCGCGGATGGCGGTCTCCATCGACTCGGGGTTGAACGGCCCGATCGGAGGAGCCGAACCGCCGGTCGTGCACGTCATCGGCCGGCGCTGCGGCGGCACGAGAACGAGCCGGCCGCGGTGGCCACGAACCGGCTCACCGTGCCGTCAGAGGTGGCGACCTCGACGACACGTTTCGGCGGCCGTTGCGCCACGTGCGACCGACCGGCGGTGCCAAGCTCGTAGTCAGCGGTGAAAGTGGCGACGCCGGCCGACGCCGCCAACGCCAGGAGGTCGGCGACATCGGCGGGCAAGCCCGCCTGGGTCGCTACCTGCCTGTCCTGTTCGGCGCGCGTGCGGGCCACTTGCGTCGCGGTGGCGTCGGCGGTTCCGCTGGCGCTGCACGCCGCTGCGGATCCACCGAGCGCAGTCGCGAACAAGAGACCCCGAATCAACCGGCCGGAGCCCGACCCTTTCCCCACATCAGATATCGCAGCGGTCGTCGATCCCCAGCACCCGGAGCAGACGGCCGAGGCCGAGGAAGGCGGCCACGCAGATCGACAGGTCGAGGATCTCGTCATCCCCAAACTTGTCTCTGAGCCGTTCGAAGAACGCGTCGTCCATGCTGAGGTGGTCTACGACGAAGCGCTCTGCGAACTCGATGGCCAGCTTCTCCCTCTCCGAGTACCCGTCATGGTCGCGGTAGCTGGCCACATGCCGGTAGAGATCCTTGTCCACCCCTTCCTGCACCAACGATGCAGTGCGGTAGTGCAGTCAGATCGGGCAGTCGTTGAGTTGGGCGATCCGCATGCGGGCGGCTTCTCGCACCCGCGCCGGGAGCTTGCTCTTCTCGTATGCAGCGTCAACCAAGCCGGTGATCCCGGGGGCCATCTCCGGTCTCAGCCGCCAGACCTGGACGGGGTCGCCGCCGTCGCCGGCGGGGATCTCGATGTGGGGCATCAGCCGGGAAGCTGGGCCTTGATGGCTTCGACCAGCTCGGGTGCCTCCGGTTCGGTCAGCGGCCGGAACCGGGCGACCACGTCCCCCGCCGGCGATACCAGGAACTTCTCGAAGTTCCATTGGATGTCACCAGCGGCCCCTTCGCCGTCGGCGACGGCCGTGAGCTCCTGATAGAGGGCGTGGCGGCCGGGACCGTTCACTTCGATCTTCTCGAAGAGAGGGAAGGACACCCCGAAGCTCGTCTCGCAGAAGGTCTTGATCTCGTCTGACGTTCCTGGCTCCTGGCCCCCGAACTGGTTACATGGAAAGCCGAGAACCTCGAAACCCTGGGCCGCGTACGTGTCGTGCAACTTCTGAAGCCCGGCGTACTGCGGGGTCAGCCCACACTGGGACGCCACGTTCACGATCAGCAGCGCCTTGCCCTTGTAGGGGGCCAGCCCGCTCGGCTCGCCGTCCAGAGTGGCGATGTCGACGTCGTAGACAGACATGCGGACGGTCCTCCTCAGGTGATCCCGACTGGGGCGGTCGCCCTGGGGGCGCCAGGGAGCAGTCTGCCCTATGTCATGAACCTTTGTCCGCTCAGGTCAGCTGTTCTGGCCGTTCTGGCCGTTCTGGCCGTTCTGGCCTGGGTCGGGGGCCGGTGCGCTGTGGCCGGTGTCGAAGACCTCGCCCCAAACGAGGCGAGGGGAACGGAAACGCACGCGCCGCGCCGGTCCGAGGTCGCCAACGCGGCTCGGAATGAATGCCGGCGCGGGAGACGACTCGCCGGCGTGAGACCCGTACTGGTGGTCGTTCGGAGCTGCCGGGGCCGACGTCACCGGGCTGGGCCAGGCAAAGCGAACGGCACCGCGCCGCTCCGCCACCGCGATGTGGCCCGCACCCAACCCCGGAAGGCGATTGACCGCGACCGGCGAGACTTTGCCGGCGGGGGCGATGGCCACGCGGGGCTCGTGAAACGATCGCGAGGAGTTCATGGTCACCAACGCCGCGGCGGGGGCTGGCGGCGCAAGGCCGTAGACGGGGGACCGGGGGGGCCCATGACGTCGTCGGGTGGCGACTTTGACGCCGGCCGCCGAGGCGTCGCTGTCACCGACATCCGAAGGGGACCTGCCGCTGACCGCCTGAAGAGGAGTAGGGCGCGCCACGAGCTTGCCCCGCTGCAAAATGAGCGGAGCCAGCAGAAGCACGCACAAGCCAGCCACCGCCCAGGCCCACCCAGGCGTGACCGTACGCTTCCCTGCCGTCACAGGCGCCATTGCCCTTCCCCTTGCCAGCAGCGAGTATTGCCGCCGTGCTGTTATCGCGCGGTCCCTGATCGCCTTGCCCTTCCCACCGGAACCGTGCTTAGGGTAGCGGGTTCGGCGACCGGCGGCTAGGGCCACGGGCGCGCTCTGGGCGTCAGGATTGTCTGGCGTGGGCGGTAGCGTGGGCCCATGGAGGATTCACTCTGCATCCTTACTGTTCACGCCCATCCTGACGACGAGTCGTCCAAGGGCGCTGGGACCATCGCCCGATACCACGCCGAAGGCATCCGGACCGTGCTGGTGTGCTGCACCGGCGGCGAGGAGGGGGAGATTCTGAACGCGGCCATGGATCGCGACGACGTCCGGGCCGACTTGCCTGCCGTCCGGCGTGAGGAGTTGCGCCAGGCCGCTGAGATCATCGGCTATGACGAGGTGGTCTGGCTCGGATACCGCGATTCGGGCATGCCCGACAGCGAAGCCAACGCCAACGCCGCCTCCTTTGCGCAGGCCGATCTCGACGAAGCCGCCGGCCGGCTGGTAGCGGTGATCCGGCGGACCAAGCCCCAGGTCGTGGTCACCTACGCCGACGATCAACAGGGCTACCCCCACCCCGATCACCTCCGGGTCCACGACATCAGCCTTCCCGCGTTCGATGCAGCCGGAGACGCGTCCCGATTCCCTGAACTGGGGCCGGCATGGCAGCCGCTCAAGCTGTATTACACGGCCTGGTCCCGGGCCCGTATCCAGGCGATGCACGAAAAGTTCCTCGAGCTGGGTCTGGAGTCTCCCTTCGG
>CAXMLU010000226.1:0-3796 GCA_964194255.1 uncultured bacterium | reverse complement strand
GCACCGAGGAGATCGACGTGGTGGTCGGCCTCGACGCCGGTGCCGACGACTACATCTCCAAGCCGTTTCGGTTGGCCGAGTTGCTGGCCCGCATCCGCGCCCGGCTCCGCCGGCAGGAGACCGAACCCACGGCCGTGGAGGTGGGCCCATTGCATTTGGATCTGGCGGCGCGCCGTTGCATCCTCGACGGCGGCGAAGTCGAGCTGCGGGCCAAGGAGTTCGACCTGCTGGCTACCCTCGCCCTCGACGCTGGCCACGTGGTCGGCCGGCGGCGACTGCTGGCCGAGCTTTGGGACCAGCATTTCGACACGACCAGCAAGTCGCTCGACATGCACGTCTCCGCGCTGCGCCGCAAGCTTGACCGGCCGGGACAACCGAGCCTGCTCACGACGGTGCGCGGCGTCGGCTACCGCCTCGAGGTAGATGCGGGATGAAGCGCCGGGTTGTCACGTCGACGTTGGCGGTGACGGCCGCCGCGCTCATCATCTTCGGCGTGCCGTTCGGCTGGGCCGTCCGCCACGCCTACCGCAACGAGCAGCTCACCCGCCTGGCCCAGGCGGCCACGACCGCAGCCGCGGCGGTACCCGTCGAGGGCCTCCACGGTGCCGATCCCATCGAGCTGCCCACCGTTCCCAAGGGCATCCACTTCACGTACTACGACACCGGCGGCGGCCGCGCCGCTGGCGACGGCCCCACCCGCGCCGATCATCAGGTCCGGCGCGCCCTTCTTGGCCATCCGGCGCAGGGCCAGGTCGGCTCTCGCCTTGTCGTCGCCGCGCCGATCACCACCAATGAGACGATCGTGGGGGCCGTCGAGGCGTCCTCCGCGTCCTCGGCGGTGGCCGGCCGCGCCGCCCGCAGCTGGCTGGCCATGCTCGCGCTCGGTGTGGGTGCTCTCGTCATCGCCGCCGTCATCGCTATCTGGCAGGCCCGCCGGCTCACCGGGCCTGTCGACGAGATCGTCGCCGCCGCCGACCGGCTCGGCGAGGGGGATTTTGCGCTGCAGACTCGCCGGTCAGGAGTGGCCGAGCTGGATCGGGCCGCGTCGGCGCTGGAAGCCACCTCCGGACGGCTCGGTGAGCTCGTCGCCCGAGAACGGGCCTTCAGCTCCCACGCCTCCCATCAGCTGCGCACACCCCTGACCGCGTTGCGGCTGAGTCTCGAGAACGCGCTCCAGACTCCCGGCGTCGACGTCCCTTCCGCCGTGCTCGACGCGGTCACCGAGGTTGACCGGTTGCAGGACACGCTCGACGAACTCTTCGTCCTGGCCCGGACCGGTGCACTGCCCGAGCGGCAGGCGTACGTCCCCCAGATGCTGGCCTCCCTCGAACAGCGATGGCGCCCGTTGCTCGCCGAGCGCGGCCGCCGGCTCTATGTCGTCGGCGACGAGGTTCCAAAAGATCGGAAAGCGCCCGCCACCCTGGAGCAGATTCTCGACATCCTGGTCGACAACGCGGCGACCCACGGCCGGGGCACGGTCGAGGTCACCGCCCTGTTGTTATCGGACGGGATCAGCGTCGAGGTGGTCGACGAAGGCGACGGCATCTCGGCCATTCCCACCTCCCCCGCCGAACCGAACGGGGCGAGCACTCACGGACTAGGTCTGCCGCTGGCGCGTTCGCTCGTCGAGGCGACTGGCGGCCGGCTTGTGCTCAGACAGTCAGGTCGCCATTCCGCCATCGCCGTCATCCTCCCTTAGCGTCCGAACGAGGCGAGAACAGCCGGTCCGTCGCCAAGTCGGCCCCGGAACGCAGAGCCTCGAGCTTCTCCCACACCAACGAGGGAGCGACAGCACCGAGTCCCGCCGATGTATCGAAGCCGCAGTCGGTGCCGGCGATGATGCGCTGCGGGTCGCCGACCGCATGGGCCACCCGGACGAGGCGATCGGCGACCACTTCGGCGTGCTCGACATAGTTGCTGGTCGTGTCAATGACGCCGGCCACGAGGACCATGCCGTCGGGAAGCGGACGACGGGAGAAACACGCGTATTCGTGAGCATGCCGGGCGTTGGCCATCGACACGACCAGCGCGCCGACATTTGCTTGGTACAGCAAGGGGAGGATGTCTTCCAGCGGCACATCCCGTGTGTGTGGTCCCTCGTAGTTGCCCCAGCAGACATGAAGCCGAACGCCTTGCGGCTCGATTCCTTCCAGCGCGCCGTTGATGGCGTCGATGACGAGCTCCACCCACTCGATGAACTCTTTCAGCGGGCGGTCGGCGAAGAGCGTGTGGCGCTCCATGGCCAGATCGGGTGCATCGATTTGGAGGAGAAGGCCTCGGTCCGCGATGTAGCGGTACTCCGTGCGCAGGGCCGCAGCAATGGCGCGGACGTATTCCTCGCGGGATGCGTAGTGCCGGTTCTCCATCGCAGAGGCGACGATGCCGGGCGAGGCCACCGTCATGAAGGTTTCGAGAAAGGGCGCTCCCGCGACGAGCCGGCATTCCGCCTCCAGCTCGGAGGTGTCGCGATAGGAGACCGGTCCAATCGCGGCGGGGGCGGCCATCAGATTTACCTGCATTCGATCGAACCTGGGTAGGGCCAGCTCGATGAAATCCGGGTGCTCGACCAGGTCCCGCATGAGCTGACGCCGGCTGGTGTCGCCGAACCCGGTCATCCGGTGCTGGACATAGGTGAAGAAGCTCTCCCGCGCCTGCTCGCCGTCGTTGCCGATGTCGATACCGGCGGCGAGTTGAGCGTCGATGCTGGCCGATGTGGCATCGTCAACCGCCCGTTGAAGTTCGGCGGCGTCGACGGCCTCGCCTCGGCTGCGCCGGCCGTGCAGTGCAGCCAGTGCTTTAGGCCGCGGCAAGCTCCCGGCATGGGTGGTGAGTATTCGTGAGCGGCTGGTATGCACGCGTTCCGTCTCGCCTAACCGCGACCCTCGCCGGCAGCCGGACCGGACCACTCCTGATAACCCCCCACGAGGTCGGTCGCCCGATGCAGTCCGAGATCCTGGAGGGTGCTGGCGGCGAGGCTGGAGCTGTAGCCCTCGTTGCACACCAGGATGATCCGCCGGTCGTAGTCGACGGCATCGGTGATCCGGTCCGGGCTGGATGGATCGAGCCGCCATTCCAGGACGTTGCGGTCGATGACGATGGCACCCGGAAGCTCGCCGTCGCGGTCGCGTTGTTCGCGATTGCGGATGTCGATGACCAAGGCGCCGCCGGCCTGCTCAGCAGCGAGGTCGGCTGGCATGACGCGGTCGAGGCGGGCGCGCGCCGCGATCAACAGGTCGTCGATCCCGCACCGGTTCACGCCGCTGGTGGCCGTCACCGTTTGGCGTAGTCAGCGAATCCTTGCCAGTCGATGACGACGCACGGCTCGTCGCCAACGGTCCAGGCGTCGTGGCCGGGTTGCATGATGGCGAAGTCGCCCGGGCCGTACTCGATCTCTTCGCCGTCGTCCATGACCACCTTCATCCGTCCGGAGACGAAGTAGCCCATATGGGCGGCCTGGCAGCTGTCGGTCTTGGCGATGGGCTTCACGTGCTCGGACCATCTCCAGCCGGGCTTGAAGGTCGCCCGTCCGACGGGCCCTGCATCCAGATTCACCAGCTCGAGCTGGCCGCTGCCGCCCTCGAACAGTCGGACTTCTTCGGCTTCGTTGAGACTCTTGCGAACCAGACCAGCCATGGAGGCCTCCCCCGGGTTGTGATGTTGCAGAGTATGGACCGCGGGGGCCGGGCTTGCTCGGCAGCCTATATTCTTTGACAGATATATATCTGGTTGGCTATGGTCGGGGACGTATGGCCGCCCCGTTCGAGGTGCTTGCGGAACCGAACCGGCGGCGCATTCT
>CAXMLU010000225.1:0-3421 GCA_964194255.1 uncultured bacterium | reverse complement strand
GATGTGTATAAGAGACAGGACTAAAGGGTTGCGAGCGGCTCGTCGTGGTCACGGGTGCCGCCCACGCCTCCAACCTGAGCCATCCCGATCAGGTCAATGGTCCCCTGCGGGATTTCCTCCTGGTGCACGCCGGCTGACCGCGGCGGCTACTCAGCCAGCCCGCTGGCCTCCGCTCGATCGTGAGGCGCAGCTGCACGAGCAGGGCCTTGCCGGAGGTGAGGTCCATCTCCAGTGCTACCCGGGCGTCGGTGCCGAGGTTGTAGTTGGCGAAGTCAAGCAACAAGGCGTGCTCAGCCTCGCCATGGGTGGCGTGGTCGTACGCCACGGTCGCTTGTGTGATGGGAAACCAGCCCCGTGGGCCCCTGCCAACGCCCTTTATCGAAGTCGTGTCCGAGATCGCAGTGCACATGCCGTGACTCCTAGATCAGATGTCGGTCAAAGAAGGCGAAAATCTCGTTCCAGCCGTCCATCGCCTGCTGAGGGCGGTACAGAGGGGTGTGGTAGTAGAAAAAGCCGTGGCCGGCGCCGTCATAGCGGTGGAACTCGTAGTTCTTGCCGTGCTCTTTCAACTCGGCCTCATGCATGTCGACTTGCTCGGGGCTAGGGGACTGGTCTTAGTTGCCGAAGATTCCGAGCAAGGGGGCGTCGAGGTCCTTGGTGTAGTCGATCGGAGCTACAGGTCGGGCCGGGCTGAGCTGATCCTGGGACGCCACCACCCCGCCACCCCAGAGATCCACGACGGCGGCAAATCCACGGATCCTCGACGCGGCGAGAAGCGCGTGGCGGCCGCCTGAGCATGAGCCGATGATGCCGACGTTGCCATTGGCCGTGGGCTCGTCCTTGAGCCACGTGAGCGCAGCTTCGCTGTCGGCGACGACGCTGTCGTCGTGAACGCCTCCTTGGGCTCGGACCTTGGCCGCCACATCGTCGGGCGTGCCGTGGCCGAACCGGCAGTACAGATCGGGGCAGATCACGGTGTAGCCGTGACGTGCCAGGCGCTCGGCAGACTCCAGGTAAAACTCGTCCCAGCCCGGCATGTGGTGCACAAGCACAACGCCGGGGAGCGGGCGGTCGGCTTGGGGCCGGACGACACAGGCGTGTACCTCGTCGCCGCCTCCCGCCGGATAGGTGGTGATCTCGGCGGTGATCGAGAGCGGCGCGTCGGTGTTAAAGGAGTTCCACATTTCCCGATCCCTTCGGTCTTCGGTCGCTGCCGATTCTGTTCGCGGACTCGGCCTTTGTCATGCGGGCGGCCGGGGACCGTCGTTGTGTGATGCTCCGGCCGATGATGGTCTTTGCGCCGGGTTCCGTCTCGATTCGACTGTATCCGCACGGCGACCTTCCGGCGCCCGCCATCGTCGAGGAGCTGCGCCGTCAGGCCGCGCCGGCAACGACGAACGGATTCGACGGCGTGATGTCGAGCGAGCATCACGGCGGGTTTGGCGGCTACCTCCCCAATCCGATGCAGCTGGCGGGGTGGATGTTGGAAGCCATGCCCCACGGCTGGGCGGCCGCATGCCCGCTGCTGCTTCCGTTGCGGCCGCCCGCCCTGGTGGCCGAGGAGGTGGCGTGGCTCGCCGCCCGCTTCCCCGATCAAGTCGGCGTTGGGGTCGCGGCCGGCGCGCTCAACGCCGACTTCGCGGCGATGGGTCTGACGATGGAGAATCTTCCCGAGCGGTTTGCGACCGGCTTGGCCGCACTGGCCGAGATGCTCGGCGGCACCGACCTCTGCGGCCTTAGCGGCGGTCCTGCCTTGGCCCGCTGCATTGACCATCCCGTACCTGTGCTCAGCGCGGGGACGGGCATCACCGCGGCCCGGCGAGCGGCACGTTGCCGCGTGCAACTGATCTTTGATTCGTTGTCCTCACCAGACCGATGCCGTGAGCTCAGCGATGCGTACCGGGCGGCGGGCGGCGAACGTACCTGCGTCCTGATTCGTCGGGCGTGGATCGGCGATGTCCCCCGCAACCTCCTCGACCAGCAAGTCGACACGTATCGCAGCTATTCGACGTCGACGGCCCGGTCCCGCTGGGGGGCTGACGAAGTCATCGGCGACTCGGATCCGGAGGCGATCGCCGAGCGGGCGGCCGACGCCGCCCACAGGGCCGGAGCGGACGCGATCAACCTCCGTGTCCACGTTCCGGGATTGTCCGCCGATGTCGTACGGGACCAGATCGGCCAACTGGGGGACCCGGTGGTGCCGAAGCTCCGGGCCCGATTGCTGGCCGAGGGGCCGCGGCCGAGCGAGCCGCTACGACCGTAGGACGTTCACGACAGCGTCGACGTCGGAGAGGTCGTCGAATACGGCCTCGGCACCGAGGTCGCGCAGTTCCTCGATCGGTGTGGCGCCGGTGCCGACCAGAACACACCGCGCCCCGCCGGCGCGGGCGCATGCGAAGTCGTGGCGCGTGTCGCCGACCACCCAAACATCTCCCGGCGCCAACGACCATCCCCGGAGTTCGGCCGCTCGCTGGATCGCGACTGGGACGAGCGTACGGCGGTCGCGGTTGTCACTTCCGTAGGCACCGATCTCCAGGTCAAGCCATCGGTCGAGACCGAACGCGATCACCTTGGTGGCGGCGTTGGCGGCCGTGTTCCCGGTGAGGACGGACTGCGCCACGTCGCTGTGTTCGGCATGCAGGGCGGCGAGCACCTCGGCCACGCCCGGCAGCACGCGGCCTCCTTCGCGCATGACATCGACCGCGGCGGCCAGCTCCGACTCGAGCCGACCGAGCACGTGGGGCAGGTGGTCGTCGCCTTCGCCGGCGGTAAGGCCCATCCCAGCCAGGATCTCCAAGGCGATCTGAGGATCGGTCTTCCCGCCCATCACGACACCGTGGTCACCCGGGTGGCGTCCCACCGCGTGCTCTACTGCCGTCGCAAAGACATCGGCCCCCACCTGGCCGGCCCGCACCAGTGTCCCGTCGATGTCCCAAAGCACCAGGCGGGTCGGCATGACGTCTGACCGTAGCGTCCGGCCAAGGTAACCACGCTGCCCCCGAAGCACGGTGGTCGTGTCGGGAACAGCGCCAGCTTGGCGCGGGTTGGCACAAGCACAGATACGATGTACACCACTGAAGCGACCGCATGGGGTGGCCGTGAGGGCCACTCCGCCTCCTCCGAATGGGGTTCTCGATATGCGGCTGCGGATCCCCACGGAAATGGGTGGGCCCGGCGGGCCGTTCACCAACCCTGAGCAGCTCTTTGCCACTGGGTACGCCTCCTGCTTCCACCGCGCCCTGAAGGTCGTGGCTGCGAGACACAAGGTCGATGTGAGCGACTCGGCGGTGACCGCCCGGGTTGGCATCGGTCTTGATGGCAAGGGTGGGTTCGGCCTGAAGGTCGACCTCGAAGCTGAACTGCCCGACGTTGAGCGCGCCACGGCTGAGGAACTTGTGGCCAAGGCCCACCAGGTCTGCCC
>CAXMLU010000224.1:0-6998 GCA_964194255.1 uncultured bacterium | reverse complement strand
TTCGCGGCGGGCGGCAGGATCGGCAGGGGCGGCCGCCGCGAACCACGTCCACGCCGCCCACGGCACCCATCCGACCGCGTCGAGCTGCGGGGGCCGGTCGTCTGGCACGGCGCCGCTGCCGTCGAGCCGCGTCCTGGCGGCAAAGGTTCCATCAGGTCGCTGGACCCGCTGGAGAAAACGAAGCGCCCGGACGGCATCGTCGCGATGGCCGGTGGCGGCGAGTGCGGCCACGACGAAGCTGGTGTCTCGCGGCCACACGTACTCCCATGGCGGGTACCACCCCGCGGCCGTCGCCCCGTTCGGCCGGATCAGCAATCGCAGGTCGAGCAACGCTCGGGTGGCGATCGCACGGGTTGTGCCGTCCTGCCCGGGGACCAACCCGACCGCCAGCCACCGCTTGGCGGCTACCGCCGCCGGCGACCCGGCAGAGGAGTCGACCACGCTGGTTCCGTCCAGGTAGCGAGCAGACGAAGTGGCCGGCACGCCGATCACCGTCAGCGGAACGTGAGGGTCCTCGGCGATCCCGGCCAGGAGCAGCTTGGTGGTGTGGCCTCCCCGACGAGACAGGCCGGCCACCAAAACCACGATGCAGAGCAGCACTACGGCCAGGAGGCGGACCGGCGTCGCCGCACGGAAGAGGGTAAAGCGCCGGATGCCGACGAGTCTACGGTCGTCCCCTCTGCCGGAGATGCCCGGGGACGGCCGTTCAGTCACAATGGAGACGTGCAGGAGGACGTCGACGGCAGTGAAGACGCGGAATCACTGCATTCGTCGCGGCGCGGTTTCCTGCGCACCGTTGCTCTCCTAGGTGGCGGAGCCGTCTTCGGCGGGGCCATCGCGTCGGGCAGCGACGCCGCCTTTGGCAGTTCGCCGGCACGGTCCCCTTCCGGTCCCGCCACGCTCGCCGACCCGCGGGCCCACCCGCGCCACGGTCGGGTTGGCGTGAACTGGAACGTCGACACCGAAAAGAAGCTCATCGCGCTGACGTTCGATGACGGGCCCCTCCCTGACTGGACCCCGATGGTCCACGATGCCCTCGATGCCGCCGACGTCCCGGCCACGTTCTTTTTCGTCGGCAGGCGGCTGGAGGCGCACGGAGACCTGATCAGGAATCGCATGGGCCGTCACGAGGCGGGCAACCACACCTGGGCCCATGTCGACCTGTCGACTCTCGCCGACGACGAGGCCCTCGACGCCGTCCGCCGCACGCACGACGTCATCGACAAGGTTCTCGGCCAGCAGGCCCATCACCTCCGTCCGCCGTATGGGCACCTGGGTGGCTCGACCCTCCTGGCCGCCGCCGAACTCGGATACGACATTACGTTGTGGTCTCTCCAGATGCTCGAGTGGGAGTACGTGAGCAACCCGGCCGCTCACGTCGCATATATCGTCGGCGCCGCGCTCCCCGGCACGATCCTGCTCGCCCACGATGTCGGTCCGCCGTCGCGCCTGGTCGCTCTCAACCACCTACCCGAGATCGTGGCCGGCCTTCGGGCCAAGGGCTTCACCTTCGTCACAGTCTCCGGGCTGCTCAATGAGCAACGGCAACCGCCGGCCGCTCTGATCTCCGATCACGCCTTGAGATAGCTCAATTCTTCGGGCGCTCGATTGACGCCGGCCGGAGGCGCGGGCGCCTTTCTCGCCAGGCCCAAGAGGATCAGGTAGGGCCCGACGGAGACAAAAGCCAACGCCGTGATGATGGGGCCTGAGTCCTCGGCCAGGAAGCCGATGATGCCGCCGGCCAGTGCCGCCATGACACCGACGCGGTGCGGCGAGCCCACCGGGAGGAGTTCCGTGAAACGGTGGAGTCCGAGGAGAGCAAGCATCACCACCGCGATGATCACGACGATCACGGTCCAAAAGGAAGCCGTGAACCCATGCATGTTCGCGTCGACTTTGCGCGCGACGGTCGTCCATGCGTCCGATCCGTGGCCATTGACGAGTTGCGAGGCGAACCGCCCCAGGTGGGTCCGGGCGTTTGGCGGCCGAAGGAGATCCACTCCGGTAGCGACTCCGAGGGCGACGACGGCGGCAACGCCGATGGCGGCGGCGGTTCGCCAGCGCATCGGCCGGCCGCTCAACACCCAGAGGGTCACACCAAAGACGGGGACCAGCGTGAGCAGCGCGCCAAGGTTGTCGCCCAGCGACGGTGCGCCAACGGTCACGACCACAAGGGCGAGAAATGCCGACGCTACGGGAAAGCTCCTGCGCCGATCGGCCGCGTCGCTCAGATAGATACACGCCGCCAGGACGGACATCGAAGCCAGCACCGCGAACGCTGGGTTGCCAATGCCGAAGAATCGAGGGGCCGTCGTCGGTGCGTTTCCGATGAGGCTGTTCGACTGCAGCCGAGCGCCGGTGGCCACGTCGATCATGATCAGGCAGGCGGTCGCACCGAAGAGCCAGAGCAGCGGTGCCAGAGGCCGACGCCGATCAAGTCCCGCCAGCGCGGCGAGAGCGCAGCAGATGGCCGCCAACGCGATCACCCCACCGGCAAAGCCCAGACTTGGGGCATCGGGCACGGCCCTCAACACAAACGTCGCCAGCGGGAAGGCCGCAATGAACAGTACGGCCGCTCGCAGGAACGGGGCGACTTTCGTCACCAAATCCTCGCGTCTGAACAGCCCGAGCGCGACCGGGTAGAGCACTGCCAGGAAGATGATGAAGTCGATCACAATCGGGGCAAAGCCAGCCCGGAAGATGCCCTCGCGGTCGAGCCGAGCCGAGCCGGCAAAGGTTGCACCCGGTTCGGGGTGGTAGCGGAGGGCGTGGCCGTCCATCCCTGATGGCGGTGGCACCCCTAATGCGCTGAGAGCAGTCGGGGCCAGATCGGTCAGGGTGACCAATTCGAGATGTCGGGTCGAAGGAGACAGCAGCCAGCCGCGCGCGATACCCGATCCGTGAACCACCAAAGGCTCGAGATGCCACTGCCGTCCCGGCGGCGTGGGCGCGAACACCATGAGAAGCGCATCGGCTGGCAGCGCACTGGCCACGCGGCCCACGAGGGCATCGCTGGCCGCGGCACTGATCGGACCGGTGTCGACGGCAGTCACCTGGGCGTCGCCGGCTGCGGCCAGGGTGGCGGCAACGATCTGATCGGCATTTCCACCATCGATCGGGGCGATATCGACGCGGCCCGCCGAGTCCATGACGGCGGCGGCCACATCGGCGGATCCGACCGCCGCGGTCCGCATTCCCGCCCGGTGAAGGGCGTCGCCCATGGCGCCCGGCGGGCTGGAGAGGTGCTTGCCGCGGTTCGCCTGCCGGAGTGCCTGCTGGAGTGCCTGGGCACTCTCGCGGTCGAGGCCCGTCGTGGGTGCGCGCAGCCGGGTGCCGGCGTTGATCGAGGCGTAGGCCTCGAGCGGGGTCGCACGCGCAGACAGAGTGCGCACGTTCATGCCGGCGATGGCTCCGTTTCGGGCCAACCCGACCAGATTGGGCATACGGTCCTGGGTCACGTCGCTCCACCCGAGCCCGGGAAGTCCAAGCAGGACAACGTGCCGGGGCCTCACCGGTAACGGCTGACTCTTCGCCTCCCAATTCGAACCCGACCACAGTCCGGCCACGCCGATGACCACGGCGGCCAAAGCCACGAACCAGGCGAACGGCCGAGTCCGCACGGCGGCAGTCAGTTACCGGCCGATGGCCGGACCAGCCGCCTCTGATCGGCGGCATCGGCTACGTCCGGGGCAGGGGCCAGGGCAAGGGAGAGGCGCCTGGACATTCGCGGCAGTCTACGAGTCCGTTGGCGCTGTCTCTCGTCACGAGCCGGCGCTCAGCGCTCAGACCGTAGCCACACCGAGCTGCGGGGGGAGCTGCGCGCCCTCCTTCAGGCCGACGGCGACCGTGCTTAGACATCCGCCCGCCATCGCGTCCATGAGCTCGACCTCACGTTGCGCCAACACCGCGTATTCGGCTGCCAGCACCCGTTTGATCGTGGCATTCGTCGCGCCGCGCAAAGATTGCGTCGATCTTGAGCTGGACGTCCGCCAGCTCGGCATACACAATCTCAGTATCGGGACCTCAGTTACGGAATGGTATGGGCAGACCGTCTTTGCCGCCGTCACAACGTCTAGGTCGACTACCGACGGCTGAATTTCTCTGCGCATGATCGCTTCGAGTCCGCTGAGCTCGTCGTATCCGTTGGCGTCGCGCCGGCTAAGAGCGCCGATGCTCGTGCGCCAACCGACGAGGTGATCGAGCTTCCAGCGCACCCAGTCGATGTCCGATGCGGTTGCGGTCGCAATAGACGTCCCCACTCGGCGATGCAAGGACGTTTGAGTGTCCCGCCCATATCTGCCCTCGTAGGTAGTCGGCTTCAGCCCTCAGCCGTGACGAAGCCCGGTTCTGACCTGCTCTGTTTCCAAGAGCAGTGCGCGGCTTCCGAGTGCCAGGAGATGGTCGGCTTCACGGCCTCGAGCGGTGGGTCGTCCAGCCGTCGAGGTGAGATGAGCTCGAGGGGAGGACTCGATCGTCTTCACTCGCCCTTGCCGGCGACAAAGCGCAAGGGGTGGGCGGTTAGCTGGGGGCGGCGTGGAGGATGTTGCGGATTTCGGCGGCGGCCTCTATCTCGGCGTCGGCGCTACGTCCGTTGAGGATCAGGTTGAACATGGAACAGCCCGCCACGACGTAGGGCGCGAGGAAGTCTGCGAGTTGCGTCGGTGGGCCAGCGGGGCTCCATTTCTCAAACCTGGCGTAAGGCAGGCCGTAAAAGGCTTCTATGGCTTGTGCCACATGGACCCGCCGAGGCGGAGGAGCCGTCGACCCCGCACCAGATATTGCGTGCGTTGTCCATCGGGGCATGTCCCGGCCGGCGTCGTGGGCGGCCTGTTGCATTTGGGCAATGGCCTCCTGATATCGGGCGGGCGACACCCAGATGCCGAACCAGCCGTCGCCGAGCCGGCCGGCACGGCCGGCCGGCTGCGTCGGATCGCCCGCCAATGACTATGGGCAGAGTGTTCGCGACGGCCGGGGTGATCTGTGCGCCGGTGAGTCTGACGAACTCGCCGTGGAGTCGACCGGCTGTCCGCTGAGAAGTTCCCGCACTGCTTGCAGGCACTCGTCCATGCGACGACCCCGCGTGCTCGGGTCGACCCCGCACGTCCTGACCTCGTGTTATTCCTCGCTGCCGATACCGACACCGAAGAGGAACCGTCCCGGGGCCCTGATGCTGATGTCGGCGAGCTGGCGCGCCACCAGCACCGGACGCGGGATATCGGGGCGCGCGTTCTGGGGCACTGGCCAAGGCGATCTGTGCGGTCCGCCCTCGTGGCGTAATGAACGCCGAGCGACGAAATCTGCGTGCCTTCGCCCCGAGGGCGGATCTTCGAGCGCGTGTCGAAGTCTAGGGACGCCGATCATCCGTGGTATTCGTCAGTGAAGCGGAGCGCGTCGGGAAGTTGGTCATCAAGAGACTGCCGATAGCGGATGCAGCCTCGCAGGAACTGTGGCCACTCTGGCACCTCTGGCACCGGGTCCGTCGACCCGGGCAGCAAAGCCCAGAGTTGAGGATGATGCCAACAGAGCTCGTGACCGCTGCTGTCGCGGTGTATGCGAATGCCGTTCCGCAAACGCATCACCTCTTCGACCAGCTCATCGCGCGAAAGGGCATTGAGGTCTGCATCGGTCAGCGGCACGCCTCAAGTATCGACTCCCATCACATTCGGGACAACAAGCGATGCGGCCCGAGGAGGCCGGGAGGGTTGCTGCGAACGTCGAGCGGTCGAATGGGACCGTACCCATAACCCCCGCGCCGTATCTGCCGATCGGCCTCGCCAACATGAGTGCGGTCCGGCATGCTTCGAAGATGCTGAACGATTGCGATTTGATGGCGTTCGTCTCGACGACCGACCTCGACCGGGCACGGTCTTCCTTCGCTGAGACGATCGGGCTCGTGCTGATCGAGGAGTCGCCGTTCGCGTACGTGTTCGATGGGCATGGGACGCCTCTGCGCCTGACGTTGGTCGAGCGCGTGCACAGCCGCGCCGTACACGGTGTTGGGCTGGCATGTTCCTGACTTGGCGTCGGAGTTGCGCGGCGTCGTCGGACGGGGAGCCGTCGCCATGGACCGGGATGACCTGGGCATCTGGACGACGCCTGACGGGGATCTCGTAGCCTGGTTCAAGGATCCCGACGGCAACACGCCGTCTCTGGACCGGTACGCAAGGACGGTCTAGACGAGCGGTGTGGCACGTCTGCAGATCGATAGTCGCAGGTGACCGCGTGATCGGGCATTCTGAGCGTTTTAACCTCGGGGGACATCATGGATTTGCTGGACGCTCTCGGCGCAGCGACAGAAGAGTTCGGCAAGCGCCTTGCGTTCGTCCACGGCGAGGCGTGGAGTGCATCCACGCCTTGCCCAGAGTGGGACGTCAAATCCCTTGTAGCCCACGTGATCGGCGGAAACCGCTTTGCCATCTCCATCCTCGGAGGACTGTCGGCATCGGAAGCCATCAAGCTGGTGATGTCGTCGCCGCAACTCGGCGACGAGCAATCGCGGCCTGGCAGACGACCTCGGCTGGTCAGGCTGCGGCGTTTCACCGGCCCGACGCCTTGACGCACCGCGTCGATCACCCGCTCGGTGTGATCACGGGCGAGCAGTTCCTCCGGTTCCGGGTGTACGACATCACCGTGCACGCCTGGGACCTCGCTCGATCGGTCGGTGCCGATGAGAACTTGGTCTCCGCCCTAGTCGACGTGGTTATGGCGATCGTCGAGCGCGGGCCGGCCGGGATGGGATTCGGTGTCGAAGCGATCGGGCTAGCGCCGTCTGATGCATCCGCACAGGCCAGACTGCTCGACCTTTGCGGTCGACGCACGTAGCGCGCCCTATCTGCCTCGTTCCGCGCTTGCCGGCCTCTGTGGACGGCGGCACAGATCTGCGCTCAGAACAGCGCCGCCTACCCGGCGATTGGGGACCCTCAGATGCCGCGGGGTCTCCGCGATTATGGGACGGTCGCTCGCGTCGAATCCGTGCGGTTCTCGGGCTTGGCGATGCG
>CAXMLU010000223.1:0-1663 GCA_964194255.1 uncultured bacterium | reverse complement strand
GCCCCCGGGATGCGTCAATACTTGGAAAGCGACCTGCTCCGCGGCAAGGTCAGCGAGTACTGGGCGCTCGGTAGGCCGGTCGGCGCCCTTGTCACGGCGTGCTCGTCCTGGCCCGCAGTTGCGATCCGACGACCGAGCGCAGCCTCCTGCACGGGCGGCGGACGACCTGTCTGCCGAAGTACATGGAGCGGTCCGCATTCGTCATCACGGCATGGCGACTGGGGCGCTACTACCGCACCTATCCGGCGTATGTCGAGGACGAGGTCCGGGAGGCGCTGCGCGACGCCGCCGACTTTGTGCGGGGTCCCCGTGCCCTCTCCCGGCGCGGAACGGAGGCCGACGATGGCCCCGCCTTCGTCGTTGAGGACGGCAACTACGTATCGGCGCGGTGGCCGGGTGATGCCTATCTGTTCGCGAAGCGATTTGCCCTCCAACTTCGAGATTGAACTCGGATGGTCGAGGTCAGGTCACGTTCGCGTGGCCGTGACCAGCCAAGCCTGCGCACCAGCCGGGTCGATCGTGACGTCGATCTTTGCGGCGTCGATCGAGTCCACTCGCAATCCGTCGGTGAAGCTCGCCTCGATCTCGGCCTGGCTGACCCGACGCGGGCCCCAATCCCCCGGCTGCCGATCGCTGGCCGAACACCAGAGGGCCTTTCGCTCCCCGCCGCTCGCGAAGAAACCGCTGGAGGAGCACCCTTTCGGCGACACTGAGATCATGCCGACTGACGCCAGGCCGCCAACAGCTCGGAAGTCGTCGCCAGCGTGGCCAGCAGGCCGAGGGTGTGATCGATCATTTGCTGCCCGTAACCCTCGGGAACGCCCGCGACCGCGTCGGTGACCAGCACCACCTGGTACGAGCGATTGACGGCGTCGAACACCAGATTGGGTATGGCGATGTTCAGCGACACGCCGACGACCACGAGTGCCGTGACGGCCTCGTTCCGCAGCAGCGCGTCCAGCTGCGTGCCGGCCAGCGGGCTCAAACCGTGGTAGCGCGGCAGGACGTGGTCGCCGGGTTCGGGGCCCACCTCGGGCAAGGGCTGGACCGCCGTGGCTCCGGGTCGGTTATCGGCGCCGGCCCGGCGGGCCCCGGCGAACAGCCTGGCGTTGCGGTTGATCCCGAACCCACCGGGCAGGTTCTCCGCCGTGCAGTGGATCACGGGAATGCCTACCCGACGGGCTTCCTCGGCCAGCTGTCGGATGTGGTCAATGAACATTCCCCTGTCGAGCCGCCTCCGCCAGCGCGGGGAGCACCGACTCGTCGCCCATCACTCCCCGCTGTACTTCCTGGAGCACAAGGGCGCAGTGTCCCGGCGCAACAAGGTCCTCGAGGCGAGGGCGGGCCATCGTAGAGGTCAGAGCACCAACGGGCGGATGGGGCTCATGATCGCGTCGGGGTCATTGGCCCAATCGATCCCAGCTACGTCGATGTACAGCTCCAGTTCGTTGCCGTCGGGGTCGAGCAGGTAGAGGCTGTGCGTGACGGTATGGTCGCTCACCCCCGCGATCGTGACGCCGGCGTCCTTGAGCCGAGCCAGCGCCTCACGCAGATCGTCGTCGGTGTCACCGATCTTTAACCCGAAGTGGTAAAGGCCGACGCGCCGGCCGGCTGGGATCGGCTGCGCGTCAGGGCCGACCTCGATGAGCAGCAGCTCGTGGTG
>CAXMLU010000222.1:0-3411 GCA_964194255.1 uncultured bacterium | reverse complement strand
CCCGCCCCGACCACACCCCCCTCACCGCCCCCAACATCGGCAACCTCCGCGAGTAGTCAGCTCGCTAGTCGATGGGCGGGCACCGCTGGAGGTAGCCTGCGGCCGCGAGTTGGGCATTGCTCGGCCCCGGCCCGTTCGTGACGAACGTGTGCGTGGTCTTGCTGAGTAGCACCATCTGTGAGCCCGAGAACCCGTAAACGTCAAGCTCGCCCTGGTAGGTCTGCGCCTGGTCAGAGCTGTTCCAGCTGGCCTCGATAAGGTGGCCGTTGGTGCAGCCAAGCGACGAGATGTGCATCACCGAACCGCCGAGGGCGAGGCGGGCGAGTTGGCCGTCGAGCGTGACCTGAGTGAGTCGGCCGTTGACGAGCTTGATGACGGTGAAGAACGCGGTCGAGGCACCCTGATCGACTTGGACGAAGATCTCGCTGTAGCCGTCCTTGTCGACGTCGACGATTCCGAGGATCGCCGGCGGGTACGTGGTGGCCACCGAGACGGTCTGGCGGCCGAGGCGGCTGAGATCGGCGACGACGGTCGCGGTTGACCCCGAGCCGTCCGCGGTGGTGGTCACTGTGTCGGCGATGCCGTCACCGTCAACATCGCCCGGCTTGGCGGGCAACACCGTCGTGGTCGGCACGATGGTTGTGATGGTCGGCGCTACCTGCGGCCCAGCGGCCACGTAGACGAAGGTGACAGGAATCCCGTCGTAGGACCGATAGAGCTGAGAGCCCGAGGGACAGGCGGTGAGGCTCTGGAGACGCACGGAGATGCCGTAGTTGGTGACGGCCCTGACGACAATCGACCCGCCAGACGTTCGATCCCATACGTAACCCCCGCCCGGCCCGACATCGACAGATACCACGTTCGTGTAGTCGCTCCTGATGCGGGCGGCGTTGGCGCGCACGACGTCCCGGACCCGTGCGGGGTCGTCGGAGTGGCTGGTCGCGGCGGGAAGGGCGTCGGGGCTCGTGCTGACCGTGATCGTCAGTGTTCCTGGACAGGTCGTCAGGTGGCCGTGTGTCACCCACAAGCTGGTCGTGGTGGAGGCGACGGGTGGAGCAATCACCGCAACGCGCGTCGCGTCGTTGCGTCTGGCCAGTGTGGCGACAACGGCAATGAGGCATACCGTCACGAGCCCGGCGGCCGTGATCCGCCAGACTCGAGTTCGATGGTCGAGCTGCCCAGCTCGAGCAGCCACGGCATCGAGGTGGAGCGGACGAGCTGGCCCATGGGCACCGGCCAAGGCGCGGAGCCGCCGACGGAGCTCGTCACTCATCGGTGAGCTCCTCCGCGGGCAGGCCGCGTCGGCGCAGCGCGTCGAGGGCTTGGGCGGTCAGGGCCTTGACGGTGCCTTCGCGAATGCGCATCAGGCGGGCGGTGTCCGCCACCGAGAGATCATCGTAGAAGCGCAGGAGAAGGACGGCGCGTTGTCGCCGGGCGAGGTCGGCGACCATGCGGCCGAAGGCTCCGTCGATACCGCCGTCGGCGCTGCCGGTGCAGGCCGCCCCTTGTTGGTCGACCAGGGCAGAGGCGCGAGTGAAGGCGCGGTTGGCGGCCGAGCGGCGACGAAACCAGGAGGCGGCCAGGTTGAGGGCGACCCGTCGTGCCCAGAGCTCGGGGGCGTCGAGCTCCCGCACGTGGTCCCAGCGTCGCCAGACGCGCGCCAGTGTTTCTTGGGCGAGGTCTTCGGCGGTGGCTGCGTCGCCGCAGTAGAGGCTGAGCAATCCGACGAGCCTCGGATACTGGCGGTGGCAGAACTTCTCCAGCTCCGCCGCTTCGCCGCCGCCTGGGTCCATGTGTCCTCCACTGCCAGATACACGCACGAGCCGGCGCCGGCGGTTTAGGGCGCGGGCAAGGCTTAGATGTTTCCGGGCAGCAGCCGAGCGACGTTCACGAACAGCATCCACATGACGCCCAGGCACACGGGTACACCGACGCCGAACGACGGCAAACGGCGCCACCGGCGGGCGATGGTGCGAGTTGCCACCCAGAGAGCCACCAGGACGATGCCCCACACAATCGTGGGTGGCCAAGCGTGGTGGTTGCCGCTCAGCGCCGGAGTGGCGATGACCGGCGCGTCCGTCTTGGCGATGCCCGTTGGTGCCGCCGGGCTCGGCACGATTTGGGGTTGGGCCACCGGCGTGGCCAGGCCCTTCAGACTGGCCACGACGATCAAGCGCTGGCTGGCGCTGTATCTCGGGGTGCAGGTGGTGAGGGTGAGCCGGTTGTCCGGGGTGGCATTGAGGACCTCGGCGTGCGACGGGCTCACCACGATGGACCCGGACACCACGTACTCGAATTTCCCGGCGCGGGTGGTGGTCAAGATCTGGTCACCCACGTGGAGCTCGTTGAGCCGGTAAAACGGCGCGCCATACGTGGTGCGATGACCAGCGATCGATGCGTTGCCGGACTCTCCCGGGTACGGCGTTCCCGGATAGTGGCCGGGACCCTGCCGCAGATCGTCGTCGTTCACCCCTTGCACGAACGCCACGTTGACGCCGATCTTGGGGATCTCGAGCAGTCCGACCACCTGGCCCTCGCCGATCGGCGCGCCGGGCGCGGGCAGCAGAGGAGAAAGAGTCGTGGTGGTCAGCTTCGTTGACGTCGAGGTGGACGTGGACGCCACGGTTGACGTGGTGGTGGGGACGACGGCGGCGAAGTCGTGCTTGAGCCGTTTTTGGCTGCGGGCCTCGGCGATGCCCGTCCCCCAGAGCTGGTAGCCGGCGAAGAGGAGGATCACCACGCCGAGCGTGATCAGCGTGATCCCGAACTCCGCGAGCAGACCCCACGGCCGGAACCGGCGTCGATGCGCCCGGCGCACGAGAGGTTTATCCACCACCCACGCAGCGTAGGGGCTGTCGTGCGTTGCGTCGTCGCGCCCGGCCGCCGTCTGTCAGACTGATCGCCCATGCCGATCCTGCTGGTTCGCCATGCGAAGGCGGGCAACCGCCAGGACTGGGCCGGTGACGACCGGCTCCGACCCTTGTCGCCTGCCGGGGCCAAGCAGGCCGACGACCTGGCCAAGCGCCTGCCGCCCTACCATCCCGCTCGCGCCATCTCGAGCCCGTACACCAGGTGCCGCCAGACGCTCGAGCCGTTGGCCGACGCCGCCGGCATCAAGGTGGAGGACAGCGAGGCGCTGGCCGAGGGGAGGAGCCGGGAGGCGGTCGAACTCATCCGGCGCTTGGCCCCGGAGGCGGAAGACCCGGCCATCGTGCTGTGCTCCCACGGGGACGTGATCCCCGAGGTCCTCGACTACTTCGCGCGGGAGGACGAGCTCGACCTGGGGCGCGCCCCCCGATGTGCGAAGGGCTCGACGTGGGTGCTCGACGCCGTCGCCGGACGTTTCGTCAAGGCCACGTATCTACCCTCGAGCGGTTCCTCCGCCAGCCGAGCCGACCGCGCCACCCGAGC
>CAXMLU010000221.1:0-2545 GCA_964194255.1 uncultured bacterium | reverse complement strand
GATGTGTATAAGAGACAGGGGCGGCTGAGGCCCCCGCCACATGGCCCAAACCGGCGGCCCTCCGGGCAGGTGGATCTCCTGCGTCACCTCAAAGCCGTGGCGCCGGTAGAACGGAACGTTGGAGTCCTTGGAGGACTCCAGATACGACGGAAGACCTTCGCGATCGCAACGCTCCAACACCGGCGCGAGGAGCGCGGAGCCGATCCCCTTGCCCTGATGCTCAGGTGCGGTGCCGAGGACGGCGAGATACCAGTGGGGTTGTGGCGGATGGAGCTTCTCGACCTCGCCGAGGGCCCGCAGGCCCGTGATGACACGGTTTCCGAGGATTGATATCAGCGACGGGCCGGATCGCAGGATCGTGGTCGTTGGCATCTTCCACTTCCCGGGCGGATCCCAGAGCGCGGCGCCGACCTTGTCTTCGGTCGTGTAACAGCCGCCGTGGGGGAAATGCTGGATCCGCGACAAGAGCAGGAAGAACCGGCGAAGTTTCTCGACCCGGCCCGCGTCCTGCGGGAAGAGAAACTGCATGACCGGATCGTCGTTGAAGGCCTTGGCCAGCGACGAGCACATGCTGTCGCTGTCGGCCTTGGAGGCCAGGCGTACGGTGGCGGTCATCGCTGCACACTGTACTGATGGCTCCTCGCGGTGGTAACCACGTAGGCCATGGAGCTCACCACGGCCATGCTCGCCGACAGCGCCCGGGTGGCGGAAGGCAAGCTGTACATCCACGGAGGCCAGTGGACGAATTTGTGGACACAGGCCTTCCCGGCCACCCATCCCGCCCTGGCCGTCGTGGTGGTGTTGCGCGTCGACTACCACGAGGCGATCGACACCCACGAGCTCAACGTGGCGTTGATGATGGACGGCGTTTTTCTGGGGGTGGGCGCCGCCGGCCAGCTGCAGATCGGACGGGCACCGGGCACAGCGCCGGGAGCGCCGACCTTCGTCCCGATGGCCCTCCCTTTCTACAACGTCCCGCTGCAGGGCCCGGGCCGGTATGAGTGGGCGGTCTCGGTCGACGGGGACGACCTCGGGAGCATCCCGATGGAGGTCACCCTCCAGCCGGAGGCGGGACCGGTCGTCAACTAGACCGAACGGTCAAGTGCTCGGGTAACCTTGACTATGCGCCTGGAGGACCTGGGGAAACGAGCCAAGGAAGCGGCCCGCATCCTCGCGTTATCCTCGACGGCCGCCAAGGACGCGGGCCTGCAGGCCGCCGCCGACCGGCTGGATAAGCAGGCTGACGACGTGCTGGCCGCCAACCAGGCCGACGTGAGCAGGGCCGTAGCCGAAGAGCGTGCGCCCGCTGTGGTGGACCGGCTGCGCCTCACTTCGGCGAGGATCGAGGCCATGGCCGCCGGACTGCGCCAGGTGGCGGCCCTGCCCGATCCGGTCGGCGAAGTGGTGGATGGGTGGGTCCGTCCCAACGGCCTGCGCATCGAACGCGTCCGCGTCCCGCTCGGCGTCGTCGCCATCATCTACGAAAACCGCCCGAATGTGACGAGCGACGCGGCCGCGCTGTGCCTCAAGTCGGGCAACGTCGCCTTCCTGCGTGGATCCTCCGGCGCCATCGAGTCCAACAAAGTGATTGCCCGGGCGTTGCGCGAGGGCCTCGCCGAGGCGGGACTGCCGGAGGACGCGGTACTGCTCGTGGAGGACACCAGCCACGAGGCGGCGATCGAGTTCATGCGCCTTCGGGACTACGTCGACTGCCTTATTCCTCGCGGTGGCCCTTCCCTGATCGCGACTGTCCTGGAGCACGCCACCGTGCCCTACGTGATCGACGGCGACGGCAATTGCCATGTGTATGTGGATGAGACGGCCGACCTCGACGTGGCCACCGCCATCGTCGTAAACGCCAAGATGCAGCGCCCGAGTGTGTGCAACGCGGCCGAGTCGTTGCTGATCCACCAGGCGGTGGTTGGCGAGTTCCTGCCGCGCGTCGCGCGAGAGCTCCAAGGCGTCGAGCTGGTCGGCGACGAGCGGGCGAGAGATGTGGTCCCCATGGCGGCGGCGACGGAGGATGACTTCGGTCGCGAGTTCCTCGCCTTGAAGATGAGCGTGGCCGTGGTCGACGACCTGGGTGCGGCGATAGCTCACATTGGCCGGTTCGGATCTGGCCACACCGAGGCCATCGTGACCCGCGACTTCGCGTCCGCGCAGCGGTTCACGCGAGAGGTCGACGCGGCTGCCGTCGTCGTCAACGCGTCAACCCGGTTCACCGATGGCGAGCAGTTCGGTTTCGGTGCCGAGATCGGCATCAGCACCCAGAAGCTCCACGCCCGCGGCCCCATGGGCCTCCGGGAGTTGACCACAACCAAATACATCGTCACCGGCGACGGTCACGTCCGTTCCTAACGCCTCACCCAGGAAGGCCCTTTCCCCCATGTCCGAGAACGCCCACCGCTTCGATTCCGTCCCCGCTGTGCGGGAGGGGCTCCGCAAGGTCAACTATCTGGCCGACGAGGGCATCGCCGGCGTCGTATACCTGGCCGACCGGCTCCGCACGGCCGCGCCGGTCGAGGGACCTGTCTCTTATACACAT
>CAXMLU010000220.1:0-2489 GCA_964194255.1 uncultured bacterium | reverse complement strand
CGCACTCCCCACTCAAACGCGTAGGGCCCGATATGTAGGCGGGACCGTCTCGGAAACCGTCGTTGGCGGCGCGACCGGCTTCGCGTGTGTCAGGGTCGGGGCAGGGGTGGCGCGGAGGGCAACTCCCGTCCTTGGCGGCGCAGTAGCCGCGGTGCTGGACGGCGGGGTCGCGCTTACTGGAACCGCCAACCACACGCCTCCGAGGCCGGCCGTTGGTGTCGCCGGGCTGGTGGTCGTTGGCGCATCGCTAAAGAGGCTGGCCGTTGTAGGTGACTTGACTACCGCCGTCGGCACGGGTGATGGCGGCCAGCCGACCGGCGGCGCCGGGCTCTTGAGGCCGGGTCGGCGAACTGCGGCAGGAGGGGCCGTTGCGCGGTTTCTCCTCCGCCGCGTTCCACCGGCAGTGCGATGTCCACACGACTTCCACAGCAGATCACACAAGTGTCGTTCTCATTTCAGCTCTGCGGATGTACGCTCCGATGAGTAACGGCGATAAGGGCCCCTATTGACGCCTCCGGGTCCTGGTCGCAGGACGTCTCTAGGAGAAAGCGATCGACTCCCATGACCGCTCGGGTTCCCCGCTTCTCCGGCATATTCCTCGTGGTCGCCCTGGCGCTGGCGGTCACCGTCGTGGGTGGGAGCCAAGCAGGTGCCGCGCAAGCGCCGGTGGGTCTGGGCACGGCGACCAGCTTCGCCGTCCTCGCCGGCACCACGGTCACCAACACCGGGCCGTCCACCATCAGCGGTGACCTCGGGGTGAGCCCCGGGACCGCGGTGACGGGGTTCCCGCCCGGCACCGTGAGCAACGGGACCGTCCACGCCGCCGACGCGGTCGCAGCCCAGGCCCAGGCCGACCTGACCACCGCGTACAACGACGCCGCCGGTCGGACGCCCTTCACCACGGTGTCGGCAGATCTCGGCGGCCAGACACTGGTGTCCGGCGTGTATCGCGGGGGCGCCCTCGGACTCACCGGGACGCTCACGCTCAATGCCCAGGGCGACCCCAATGCCGTGTTCATCTTCCAGGCCGGGTCCACGCTGATCACGGCGTCAAGCAGTCGGGTGGCCGTCATCAACGGAGCCCAGGCGTGCAACGTGTTCTGGCAGGTGGGCAGCTCTGCGACGCTCGGGACGAACTCGGTGTTCGTGGGCACCGTCCTGGCTCTGACCTCGGTGACCGCCGCCACAGGCGCTTCGGTGGCCGGCCGACTGCTGGCTCGCAACGGCGCGGTCACGCTGGACTCCAACACGGTCACCAGATCCACATGCGCCGCCGCGCCGCCGTCGACGACCACGATCGTCGCCCCGCCGCCGACGACCGTGCCCGTGGCGCCTCCTGCCAGGCCCGTTGGACGAACGCCTACGTTCACCGGATAACGACCCGTAGGCAATGGCCGCGCCAACAACGTCGCGCGGCCGCCGCCTTAGGCCGAGACGAATGGTCGCCCGATACGCCGCCGCCGAATTCGTGCTTGCGGCACTCGTCGCCGCAACCGGGTGCGGGTTCCCCACGCATCGAACCACCATCCCCAACGCCCCGACGGACCAGCTGCCGGGCCGCGTCGCGCCGCCGGTGAACCCGTTGCCGCCGCTCACCACCGTCGCCCAAGCAGTCGGAGCCCACGTCGACGTCTATAGGGCACCCAGCGCAACGCATCCCGACCTCACGCTCGACAACCCGCAACCATCGGGGGCGCCGCTCGTGTTTCTCGTCCAACAACAACAGTCCGGCTGGCTGAACGTCCTCCTACCAGTCAGACCCAACGGCAGCGCAGGCTGGATCTCGCGCCGGCAGTCACGCTCTACCAACACAACTATCGCATCGTCGTCGAACGCCAAGCGCACCGCATCACTGTCTACCAAGGTGCCAAAATCATCGACCAAGAACCCGTCGGGATCGGGACCCACGACACCCCAACCCCGGGCGGCCTCTACTACACCAAGGAACTCCTACAGCCGCCGAACCCCAACGGCCCCTACGGACCATACGCATACGGACTTTCCGGGTTCTCCAACGTGTTGCGCAGCTTCGCGGGCGGTGACGGCGTCATCGGCATTCACGGCACCAATGACCCAACCCTGCTCGGCAAAGACGTCAGCCACGGCTGCATCCGCATGAGCAACACAGGCATCACCAAACTCGCCCAGATTCTCCCACTCGGCGTCCCCGTCGAAATCCGCTCATAGTCCCGCCCCACCCGGGCGCGGCGCAGAGGACGAACATCACGAAGCTCCAGGAGGGGATCGGACCGAAGACCATCAAGCCCGTCGGGCCAATGAGACGAGGCGCGCCATAACGGCACGTCCGCGTGCGCCTGACCGGCGGTCGTGAATCACCGCAGTCCCACACGTAATCGGCGATACGCGCCCCGCCGCGACACCGAACGACGGGACAGAATCGCTGGCATCCGGACTGGCGAGCCGCACAGCCGGTAGACGATGACATGGTGGACGCCCACCCCACGCTCGGCCAGCAGCTCCTCGACGTC
>CAXMLU010000219.1:0-3968 GCA_964194255.1 uncultured bacterium | reverse complement strand
CGCCATCCCCACAATCGGCTGGTTCAGCTTCATGGCCCCGGTCGACCCGAGGAACGAGTGATTTCCGAACGAGAAGATGCCCCCATCAGAAGCCACCAACCAGTACCCGCTCGGCTGGGTCGTCGGAGGAGGCGGAGCCGCGCCGATCGGTCCGACCGCCACTCGGCGAAGCCCGAACTGACCGTTCCCGATAATGCTGAGGAAGTTGCCAAATCCGTCGAACTGCTGAACGCGGGAATTCTGACTGTCGGCGACGTAGACCCGGCCGGCCGAGTCAAGGGCCACGCCGTAAGGCCGGTTGAACTGCCCATTGCCGGTACCGCGCGAGCCCCACGCCTGGATGAAGTTGCGGCCGGGTCCGAATTTCTGGATCCGATCGTTGGCGTAGTCGGCCACGTAGATATTTCCGGCCGCATCGGTGGCTGCGTCCCGCGGCCCGTTGAACTGGCCGTTGGCGTTGCCCACCAGAGTGGTCAGTTGCCACAGTGGGTTGCCGTTGAGGTCGAAGGCGAGGATGCCGTTTTGGACATCGTCGGCCACGAGGACGATCGGGTTACCCACGGCATCTACGCCGACGGTGATCCCGATATCCGAACTGAATCGGTCGGCAGGCGTCGTCCATGCCGTCGGGGTCACCACGGAGCCGTCCACCGCATTGAGGACCTGGACCCGGTTGTTGCCGAGATCGGCGACGTAGAGCTTGCCGGAGAAGTAGGAGATGTCCCGAGGTGCCGTGAACCGGCCTGGATTCTTCGGGTTCGGGCCCCGGAACCCGATCCGCCAGATTTGATTGCCGGCCGGGCCGTACGCCGCCACCTGGTCATTGCCGGTGTCGGCGACATAGACGTTGCCGCTGGGATCCACATCCACGCCGCCCGGATACATGGAGGCGTGGCCAACGTTCGGCGCGCCGATCGCCTTTGTGGGTGTCGGGGGCGCCGTGGTGAGGTCGAAGATCTGGACGCGGTCGTTCCACGTATCCATCACGAACAACTGGGTGCCGGAGATCTCGAGATGGGTGGGATTGTCGAACTGACCGAGTAGCGACCCAGGCGAGCCGAAGGTTTGGATGAATGTGCCGGCGGAGTTGAACTCCTCTATCTGATTGAAGGGCGGGTCGGACACCCAGACGTTGCCGGTGCCGTCCACCGCCACCCCTTCCGGCCGGTGCAGGTTGCCGCCGACGAACGTCGTGGGGAGGACGTTACCGGTGGCCGAGTCGAGCGCCACCACCTTGGCGTTGAGTGAATCGGCTACGTAGACCACGCTGCCGGACACCGTGACATCCTTGGGGAAGTTGAAACCGGTCGCCGTCCACACCGTGTGCCCCGTCGCCGGGTTCCAGGCCTGGATTCGACTGTTGTTGGTGTCCGCCACAATGAGGAGAGGGCCAGATGAGGCGATGCCGTACGGCCAGTTGAGCTGGTCAGCGCCGCTGCCCAGCGCGCCCAACGACAGGCCCGTCGGCGCTCCCGCCCGGGTGAACTCGGTCAACCGGCTGTTCTTGGTGTCCGCCACCCACACCGTGTTGCTCGAGGCATTGATGGTGAGATCGCGAGGCCAGTTGAACCCCGGATTGCCATCGCCAAAGCCCCGCGTCCCCCAGGAGAACTGAAAGGCTCCAGTCGTGGGGTTGAACGCCTGCACCCGCTGGTTGTCGGTGTCGGCCACATACAGGTTGGTGCCGTCGACCTCCATCCCGAACGGCTCGTTGAATCCCCCCGTCGCCGGCGCCGTCCCTCCGAAGGTTCCGTCCTGCACTCCCGTCGGGCCGTAGCGCTGGATCGAGTAGCTCCACAGATCGGCCCCGTACACTTCCGGGTTGGCCACCGCCGCCGGCGCCCGCCTCGGGCTGCTGGCGGCAGGCGTTCCACTGGCGCTGGTGGCGCCGGTGGCGAGAGCTAGAACCAACGCGGCGCCGGCCGCAGCCCGCGTTCCAACGGGCATTCTGTTCTTGCGCACTTTTATCGCTGCTCCGTGTCTATTGAGGGAAGGAGTTCACTGGGACATTGCCTTCTACTGAAACGCTGTCCATGCTGCGTCCTCGATGACTGACTTCGTCAAAGGCTGCGGTCAGGGCGAGTGCCAATCCCGCGCCGAGGACGATGCCGGCGGCCGCGTCGATCGGGCTATGGGCCCGGATGACGAGGACACCCCAGGTAACCGCCAGCATGGCCGCTGCACCAATGGCCATGCCGACCCACCACGTCACATTCGGCGTGGCCCGCGGGGCGAGAAGGAAGAGGGCCACGACCACGACGGCGGTGATGGCCGCGGTATGCCCCGAGGGGAACCGGTAGGCCGTCCCAAAGTATCGCCGGCCGACAAGAGGTTTCAGCACTGCCTCGACCATTACCCAGACGGGCACCGATATACCGCAGAGGGCCAGAGCCCACCAATCACGACCGCGTCGACGCCAGACGGCGACGGCCAGGACGACCGAGGCCAGAACGAGGACGGGCGCGGAGGCGACCTGGGCAGCCAGATCGCCCAAATGCTGGCTCGACCGTCGGCTCCAATCCGGGACCCCAATGGCCCGCTGGACGGCCCGATCCAGAGAAAGCGCGCCCGTTCCGTGCCACACCATCGCGGCCATCGCGAGGAAGGCCAGCGCCATGCCGGCGAGCATCGAAGCGGTCCACGGACGCACTCGCTCGGGCACCAGGAACCGAACTTCTGCGTCCGGCTGATCCTCGCTGATCACCCGCCTAGACATGGAAGCAGGGTAGCGGGCGTCGTCAAGGATCCAATCGCGGCTCCCTTCGCACCCCGGACCGGTTCTGCACTCAAGGGTCACCGGACCGAACCGAAATCTGGGAAGAACAGATGGGATCACGGAGCCCACGAGACGGGCAACCGAGAACGGGGGAATTTTTGAAGCGCACCCATCTTCCACAATTGGCCACGGTGGCAGTCGCCGGAGTAACGGCCACCCTCTGCCTGGCGGGGGCTGTGCACGCAACTGTCCGGTCCCGCCATCCGGCCCCCGCCACGGCATCCGCCCCTGCCCCGAGCTCCAATCCCGGAACGGGATCGTCCCAGAACATGCAGCGGACTCCCACCGGCGGCGCCATCCAGCGATTCACGGCCGCCAACATGACCTCGTGGTCGGGAACACAGGCCGACGCCGTCAACGTGGCCAAGGCTTACGACATCATTTCCGCCCGCCCGGGCCAGTTCGGCAGCTACCTGCCGGCGATGCGCGCCGCCAATCACGACCAAGATCGGCGCGGCCGTCGCCCAGGGCGTGGCCCCGAAGATTGTCGTCGGCAACGGACTGGGCAGCGGCCCCCGGTGCTTCGACCCGGCCGCCCCCGGTTCGCAGCTCTTCACCGGCATGTACGGAGCGGTCGGTGAGGGTTGGCTCAAGAACCCGGGTGCCGGTGCCTCCTCCTTCCCACCGAGGCCAAGTGGAACCAGAACGTCGACGCCATGGTGGACGCCGCAGGCGGACTCGCTCGGTCATGGCGATCACCAAGACCTGGGCGGTGGCACCGCCAGCCAGATTGACGCCTGGCATCGCTTCGCCCTGGCCAGCTTCCTGCTCGGCACCAACGGCGCGCCTCGTACTTCGAGTTCTCCACCGCCAACAACCAGGCCGGGGCCCTGGGAGCACGTGAATGTCGGTGCGTCCACCGGCGCGTATGCCGAGAACGGCAGCGTCTACCAGCGCTCCTTCACGCAAGGCATGGCTCTGGTCAACCCGACGAGCTCGACGAACTCGGTGAGCTCTCCCAGACGTACTGCGATCTCAGTGGCTCGAAGGTCAACTCCGTGACCCTCGGGCCCGATGGCGCCGACGTCCTCTACGCCTGCTGATCGTTCTCAGTCCCCCCACGACCAGGAGCCCGTCTGACTTACTGGGGTGTCTGCGAACTTGACGCCGGAAACTCGATGGCCTTGGTTATCGGACCGAGCGCCTGTTTCGTGGCGAGTTTTCGGCGGCAAGTTTCTGGTCACCCCATTAG
>CAXMLU010000218.1:0-2336 GCA_964194255.1 uncultured bacterium | reverse complement strand
TGGCCGATGATCGCCACCCTCCACCATCCGATCACCGTTGACCGGGATCTCGACATGGCCCACGCCCGGACCCGGCGCCGGCGATTGTCGCTGCGACGTTGGTACGGGTTCCTCAGCATGCAGATGGAAGTCGCCCGCCAGGTCCCCCGCATCCTGACCGTCTCCGAATCCTCCAAACGGGACATCGTCGCCCAGATGGGAGTAGGCGAGCACCACCTCGAGGTGGTTCCGGTCGGCGTTGATCACCTCCGGTTCCGCCCGCTCCCCGAGATCGAACGGATCCCCGGCCGGCTGATGACCACGGCCAGCGCGGATGTTCCCCTGAAGGGCCTCGTGCCCCTGCTCGAAGCCTTGGCCAAGGTGCGCACCGAACGCCCCGCCGACCTGGTGGTGATCGGCAAGCCCCGTCCCGACAGCCGCGTCCCGGACACGATCGAACGCTTGGGCCTCTCCAAAGCGGTGACGTTCGTGTCCGGGGTCAGCGATGAGCGCATCGTCGAGCTCTACGCCCAGGCCGAGGTGGCGGTAGTCCCGTCGCTGTATGAAGGGTTCTCCCTCCCTGCCGTCGAGGCCATGGCCTGCGGGGTACCCCTGGTCGGCACTACGGGAGGAGCCATCCCCGAGGTGGTCGGGTCCGACGGGCGCACCGCCCTGCTGGTTCCTCCGGGCGACCCCGGTGCCCTGGCCGCCGCCCTCGTGCGCGTCCTCGACGACGCCGACCTGCGCGCCCGCCTGGCCGAGGCCGGGCAGCAACGAGTCCTCGAACGTTTCACCTGGCGGAAGTGCGCCGAGTTGACCGTGGCCAGCTACCGCCGCCTGCTCGCCGAGCGCACCGGCCAGATCGGACCGGCAGGCTGGCCAATGACGACGGCCGCGGCGGGGTTGGGCCCCCTCCAAGCGGAGGAGCCCGCCCCACCGGAGGGTTCTGGGGCCCGGGGCGGGCTGACAAACACAGCCCCAGGCGGGAAGACAAGCACAGCATGCTGACCGTCGACTACGGGCGGTTGGGAGTTCGGCCCGGGGAACGGCTCCTGGATCTGGGCTGCGGCGGCGGCCGCCACGCCTTCGAGGCCATGCGCAGGGGTGGGCACGTCGTGGCGGTGGATGCTGATACGGCCGAGGTGAAGGACGCGGCCGCGCTCCTGTCCGCCCTGGAGGAGTCCGACGAAGCCACCATCACGACCGGCGGATGGGGCCGAGCGGTGACGGGCGACGCCCTCCACCTGCCGTTCGCCAACCGGGCGTTCGACCGCGTGATCGCAGCCGAGGTCCTCGAGCACATTCCCGCCGACCGCTCGGCCATCGCCGAGCTGGCCCGTGTCCTGCGGCCGGGAGGCACCATGGCCGTGACCGTTCCTCGCTGGTTCCCTGAGCTCGCCAACTGGGCGCTCTCGGACGAGTATCACAGCAACCCGGGCGGCCACATCCGCATCTACCGTGCGGGCGTCCTCGTCGAGCGGCTCCGCCGCGCCGGGCTCGTGCCCTACCACCGCCACCATGCCCACGCCTTCCACAGCCCGTACTGGTGGCTGAAGTGTGCCGTCGGCGTCCGCGATGACGGCCATCCCCTTGTTCGTGCCTACCACCGAACCCTGGTGTGGGACATCACCTCGCCCAATCGCGCCGTCCGTCTGGCCGAGCGGGCCCTGAACCCGTGGCTGGGCAAGAGCCTGGTCCTCTACCTCCGGAAGCCGGTGCCATGAGCCTCCTGACCCCGCACGAGATGGAGCTGAGCGCCGGCACCATCGCCGAGATCCAGCTGCCCTCCGGAATGATCCCGTGGTTCCCGGGCGGCCACGCCGACCCGTGGAACCATGTCGAAGCAGCCATGGCCCTCTCGATCACCGGCTGGCGGGCGCAGGCGGAGCGCGCGTTCGACTGGTTGGCCGCCAGCCAGCACGTCGACGGGTCGTGGTGCACGTATTACCTGGCGGAGGGGGTCGAGGAGCCGCGACGCGATCCCAACGTGTGTGCCTACATCGCCACGGGCGCCTGGTACCACTACCTGGTCACCGGGGATATCGGATTTCTCGAATCTCTCTGGCCCGTGGTCGAGCGGGCCATAGCGTTCGTGCTGCGCCTGCAACAGCCCGGCGGCGAGGTGCTCTGGTCGGTCGACCCGGACGGCACACCCGGCCGCTACGCCCTGCTCACCTGCTCGGCGTCGATCTACTTCAGCCTGCGTTGTGCCATCGCCATGGCCGAGGCGCTCGGGCTCGAGCGCCCGGACTGGGAATTGGCCGCCGGCCGGGTGGCGCATGCCGTCGCCCATCGGCCGGACGCCTTCGAGCCCAAGGACCGCTGGGCCATGGACTGGTACTACCCCTGTCTCTTAT
>CAXMLU010000217.1:0-3874 GCA_964194255.1 uncultured bacterium | reverse complement strand
CATCAGGGCCGTGCCCGCCGACGAGATCCAGTCGCCGGGTTGGTGGCAGGCCGCGGACGGCAGGTGGTATCCGCCCGAAGACCATCCCGACTTCGTGCCGGCGGGCGGGGTTGTCCCCTCCCCGGAGAAGATGGTGCCGACACGGGCGGGACGGCCTCTTTACCGTCAGCGCTGGCTGGCGGCCGTCTTGGCGGCACTGGTTGTGCTGCTGGTCATCGTCGTGGTGAGCACGCCGAAGAAGAAGAAGAACGCCTCGGTGGCGGTGGCCCCGACCACCACGACCACCCAGACCATCGCTTCAGTCGCCCCGGTGCCGACGGGACCATCCAGTACGACCACAATCCCTGCCACGACTCTGCCGGCACCTACGACCACGGCCACGCCGCCGACCACAGCGCAGCCCGTCGACACGGCCCCGCCGACTACAGCTACGCCTCCGACCACGGCAGCAGCAAGTCTGTGCGGTGCTCCGCCGAACCCGATGGGCTACAACTTTTGCGACCGGGGCACGTTCATCTTCTCGCCCGATCCCTCGACGTGCAACTACTTCACATGCATCGGGAGTTTCTCAAACGGCAAGGGCTACATGGTCGAGTGCATCGACGGGCAGTACAGCATGTCTGGCGGGCGCCCTGGAGCGTGCTCGTCCCACGGCGGCAAAATGCAGACCGTCTACAGCGGGCCGTGAAGGGGCAGAAGTGGTCGACTGGCTGAGAAGGCGCGAGCATGAACACGCCGTCGAGCGGTGGCGGCGACAGGAGAAGTCCTGGCAGGCCGAGCAGGACCAGCTCGAAGTGCTGCTCGGTATCGCCCGGACGTTCCGAGGCATGACCCGGGAAGACGATCCTCGTGTCACGCTCGAGACGCACCGAGGCGAGCTCGTGTTCTATGTGGCGTCCGGCGCAGCACTCATCGAACCCCGTCACCTGCCCAGCACCTGGGAGGGCGGTTACTCGGGGTTCTCGTTTCGGGTGGCTCGCAGTGTTCGCTGGCATGTCGGAGGAACGAGAGGTCACACCATCCAGGGAGCCGAGGTACCCACTCCGATCGACACGGGCACCGCCACCATCACCAATCAGCGAGTCGTGTTTCAGGGGACCAAGCAGGCTCGCGAGTGGCTGTTCACCAAATTGATCGGTTACCAACACGCCAACGACCTACCCTGGACCGCCATCCAAGTATCCAACCGGCAAAAAGTGTCCGGCATCCTCTACGACCGCGAGCACGCCGAAGACTTCCACTTTCGCCTCGCGCTCGCGCTGGCGTACTTCCACAACGATGTCGTCGGACTGGTCGGTCATCTCAACGCGCAGGTCGCCGAGCACGGCCTACTCGGCCCGCCGCCCCCGCCGCCGTTGGGCGCTAACCCTGGCGACGCCGGGTCCTGATCTTCACTTCGCCGGAGCTGGAGCCCGAGGCCAGAATCGAACTGGCGACCTTTCGATTACGAGTCGAATGCACTGCCGACTGTGCTACTCGGGCGCGGCGCAGAGGTTACGTGATCAGCCGCTGCTGCGGGAAAGCGTTAACAACAGCGCCTGCAATTGGAGCGTCTCATTGGGATTGCGGACCAGTTCCTTGTTGAGGGCGGCGATGGCCTCCGTCGCCTCCACGCAGGAGCGGAGCAGCCTGGTCCCGCCCTTTTCCGATACCAGCCGGTCACGGTAGACGGCCGAGAGCGCCACCAGGCCTGACCGTAGCTCGTCGGTGCGCAGGCGCTTGACCTCCCGCTTGTGACGGTCCTCCATCTCCTTGCGCAGCGACCCGCGTTCGCCCGTGCTGTGCAGCCGTTCGTCGAGTTCGACCATCTCCGACGCCTGCCGCTGGACGAGGGGGGCCACGCTCTCGTCCAGCCCCTTGACGAGTTCCCCCACGACGGCACTCACGGTCGCGCCGGTTCCGTCGAGGCGGGAGGGCACGCCCTGCCACGCCGCCCGACGGGCGGCGAAACCCGGGTCGGAGGCGAGGAGCCGCGCGCGGTCGAGTCGTCCGCCGGATGCGGCCGCGAGCTCGGCTGCCAGCTGTGGGTCTGTCCCTTCGGCCTGGAGGGCCCCGGCGATGCGTTCGACGGCGAGAGGAGCGAATTCGATCTGCACGCTGCGGCTGGCGATGGTCACCAGTTCCGGCGGCACGTGGTCGGCCAGGATGATGAAGTGCGTACCGGCGGGCGGCTCCTCGATGGTCTTCAGCAACGCCGGACCTGACTGCTGGACCAGATGGAAGTCGACAAGCAAAAGCACCTGGCGGGCCGACTGCACCGGCGTGCGGGCCGCCAACCGGGTGATCTCCCTGGCCTGATCCACCGAGATGTACGGCCCGACTCTTTCCATCACCACGAAGTCGGGATGACGCTCGGCGAGCGCCAGCTGGCAGTCGGGACACACCCCGCAGCCCCCCGAGGGGCACAACAGCGATGCCGCGAACGAGCGGGCGGCGCTCCTCTTGCCCGTGCCCGGAGACCCGACGAACAGATAGGCGTGCACCGGCCGCTCCGCCGCCGCCCGCAGGTGAGCGACGGTGCGTTCCTGGCCGACCACATCGGTGTAAAGCCCGGCCAAGGTCACCTCTCCGGCGGACTCGGCGCAACTGGCGAGCGCTGTAGCGGGTCGAGCGGCGGACCGCCGACATCGTCTGCAACTGCCGGCGCCACCGGACCGACGATCCCGGCGCCGGCGCTGCGCAACGAGCGGTGGGCAAGGAATCCGGCGCCCAAAATGATCAGACCGCCGAGCCAGAGCGTCAACCGCACACCCGGCAGACCAACATGGAAGCCGCCGAGGGCAACGCGCCGCCCGACCAAATCGAGTGAAAGCCCATCGAGAAGCTGGGACAGCAGGGGCGCAACGATGAAGGCCAAGAGCAGGCAGAAGCGCACCAGCGTGTAGAGCGTGGCGAAGATGCGCCCGCGCATCTCGTCGGCCACGTTGGTCTGCAAGACGGTGAAGCCAAGAACGTAGACCGCGCCGGCGCAAATCCCGAGGCCGCCGACGAAGACCACGGTCAACGCCAGGTTCGACATCGACGCCGCGCCGAGCAGACATCCCCCGGCCACCGCAACGCATCGCACGAATGCCTTCTCGTGAGAGACGCGCTTTTGCACGACGGAAACGGCAATGATGCCGATGGCCACGCCGGTGCCGAGGCCGGCGAGCAGCAGACCGAAGCCCGAGGCGCTCTTGAGCACGTCTCGAGAGAAGATGGGCCCGAGCGGCACGACCATCCCACCACCGATGAGCCCAGTGGCCAGGCCGAGAATCACGGATCGGACTACCGGGCTCTGGCCGATGAATTGCCAGCCGGCCCTGAGGTCCCGCCAGGTCTCGGTGAAGTCGATGCCACGGCGTTCGCCATCACCATCGTGGACCCGCGCCGGCAAGGCCAGGGTGGAGATCATGAGGGCGGACACGAAGAAGGTCCCGACGTCGAACCAGATGGCGATCGTGTCGGGATGGCTGGCCCGTAGCGCATCGAGGGCGTGATAGCGGTGCAGGTGCTGGGCCACGCTCGTCAACACGTAGTACACCGCGGACGACAACGGAAACGTTCCGTACGCGGCCACGAGCGACAGCGAGTTGGCATTGGACAAGAAGGCGGTGGGCACCAAGTTGGGCACCGACGCCTCCTTGGCGGGAGACCACATCAAGGTGAGGACCTCGAGCACCAACGAGATGACGAAGAGTTCCCACACTTGAGTAACGAACGGCAGGAGGGCCAGCACCGCCCCCCGCCCTATGTCGCAGCCGACCATGACCTTCTTGCGGTCAAGCCGGTCGACGATGACGCCGCCAAGGGACCCGAAGAAAAAGCCAGGAATGAGGCGGGCCGAGAGCACCAGCCCGACCGCCGCCCCGCCGCTCGAGCCACCGATGCGCAC
>CAXMLU010000216.1:0-10944 GCA_964194255.1 uncultured bacterium | reverse complement strand
GGAGCGGTGGCCGCTCTCGTACTGGCTCGAGGTGGGGCCCGGGTGGTGCTAGCCGACAAGGTGTCGTTTCCCCGCGACAAGGCATGCGGCGATCTGGTCGGACCTCGTGGCGTGCAGCTGCTCGACGAACTTGGAATCGCCCCGCCCGGGACAAGCCGAGTGGACGACATGGTCGTGGTGGGTCCAAGTGGCCGCCGCGTCCGGCTTCCGTGCATCCCGGGCGACACCTATCCCGGCTACGGGTTCGCTCTCCCGCGGGTTTCCTTTGATGACTGGCTCCGCCAGTTGGCGCTCACCGCGGGCGCGGAACCGCTCGTCGCCCGCGTCGCCGAACCCCTGATGGATGAGGACGGTGAGCTGGAGGGCTTCGGTCTCTCCACCGGCGGACGCATTCGAGCTGATGTCATCATCGGTGCCGACGGCGCCATCAGCCGGGTGGCCGACACCGCCGGACTGGTCGATCCCCGCCGGGTGTTGTGGGGATTCGCGGTGCGGGCCTATCTGGACGACCCGGTGACCGTCCCTCACATTGTCCTTTGGGACGAGGCACGGTGGCAGGCGTTTCCCGGCTATGGCTGGCTCTTTCCCGGGCTAGGCGGCCGGGCCAACGTCGGCCTGGGCCTGGGCGTGCTGGCGGACCGTTCCGCCGGTGCCCGAGCGGCTCGGGCCTTCGATGCGTTCATCCATGACCTTCGTCGCCAGGATGTGCTGGCCGGTGGGGCGGCGTCCATGTCCGTCCGTTTGGGCGGATGGCTGAAGATGGGAATGGTGGGCACCATCCCGGCCCGGGGGCGAGTGCTCCTCGCCGGCGACGCGGCCGGACTGGTGAACTCGCTTCAGGGGGAAGGGATTTCCCAGGCCATGGGCAGTGGACGAGCTGCGGCCGAGGCCGTCCTGGCCGGGCCGGGGCAGGCCGCCGCCCGCTACCGGTCCCTTCTGGCCGAGACCTACGCGCCGTACCAGTCGATCACCGCGCCGGTCCATCAGGCGTTGTTGACCCGGCCGAGGGCAGTGGCGACGGTGGGACGCGTCCTCACCGCGCCGGCCGTGGGATCCGCCATTGCCGGAGGATGGGCCATCTTCTGGAATGACCTACTGGCCGGCGCTCGGCCGGGTCGGGCCCGTCGCTTGGCGGCGACCGCCGCGGCGGTGGGTCGCGGAATGACGGCGAGGGGGCGGACTCGGCGCTGGTTCGAGGCGGAGATGAGTGACCCGGGCCGTCGCCAGTAGTTTTGGATCATGGAGCATCGGCACCGGGTCGTGGTCATCGGTGCCGGATTCGGTGGGTTGGCGGCGGCGAAGGGTCTGGCCCGGGTACCCGTCGACGTGGTGTTGGTGGACGCCAACAACTTCCACCTGTTCCAGCCGCTGCTCTATCAGGTAGCCACCGCCGGACTTGATTCCGACGACATCGCCTACGCCGCGCGCGGCATCTTCCACCGCCAACCCAATGTCGACTTTCGCATGGGCCGGGTTACCGGGATCGACCTGAAAGAAAGGACCGTCAAGCTGGACGATGGCCATGCTGTCGCGTACGACCATCTGGTGATCGCCGCCGGGGCGGTGATCAACACGTACGGGATTTCCGGAGTCGACGAACACGCCTTTGCTCTGAAGTCGCTCGATGACGCCGTCGCCTTGCGTTCCCATGTGCTGCGCCAGTTCGAAGACGCCGCCGCCGATCTCGCCCTCATTGATCAAGGCGCGCTGACGGTGGTGATCGTCGGCGGCGGTCCGACCGGGGTGGAGCTGGCTGGCGGTCTGATCGAGCTGTTCACCAAGGTGCTGGCCAAGGACTACCGGGCCCTCGACGTGCGCCGGGCGCGCATCGTCGTGGTGGAGGCCCTCGACCGCGTCCTGTCCACGTTCCATCCCCGCCTGTCGGACCGGGCCACTCGCGCGCTGCGCCGCCGTGGCGTGGAGGTCGTGCTCGACGCGGCGGTGGACAAGGTGGATGCCCATGCCGTGCATTTGAAGGATGGGTCGCGCATCCCGGCGCGAACCCTGGTGTGGACGGCGGGAGTTCAGGCCAGTCCTCTGGCTTCGACCCTCGGCGTCGAGATGACCCGCGGCGGCCGAGTGGTCGTTTCCCCTGATCTGTCGATTCCCGGCCACGCCGAGGTGTTCGTGGTCGGGGACATGGCCGCGTCATATGACAAGGCAGGAGTGCTTCTCCCTCAGGTGGCCCAGGTGGGCATCCAGGGCGGACGACACGCCGCCGCCCAGATCGCCAGACGGCTGGATGGGCGTCCGACAACCGCGTTTCGGTACTTCGACAAGGGATCCATGGCCACCATCGGCCGCCACGACGCCGTGTGCGAACTGCCCGGCGGCATTCGCATATCCGGCCCGGTCGGGTGGGCGGCGTGGCTCGGCCTCCACCTGGTCTACCTGGTGGGGTTTCGGAACCGGGCCAATGTGCTCGTCAACTGGGGATGGAACTACCTCACGTACGACCGCGGTTCGCGTCTGATCGGCGGCGACGAATGCCGCCGGATGGAGGACTGAGGGGATGGCACAGCCGGCTGTCGCCGGCCATGACGGCCGGATCCGCTGCCCGTGGGGCCAAGCACCGGCTGAGTATCGCGACTACCACGATCACGAGTGGGGCCGGCCGGTCGTCGACGACCGGCGGATCTTCGAGAAGCTCTGCCTCGAGGGCTTCCAGAGCGGGCTGTCCTGGCTGACCATCCTGCGCAAGCGGGAGGGTTTTCGCCGGGCTTTTGCCGGCTTCGACATCGCCGCAGTGGCCGCCTTCGACGAACCGGACGTGGCCCGGCTGCTGGACGATGTCGCCATCATCCGTCACCGCGGCAAGATCAACGCGACGATCGCCAACGCCCGGGCCGCCCTGAAGCTGCAATCTGAAGGCGGATCGCTGGCGGCCCTGCTGTGGCGGCATGAGCCGGCGGACGAGAACCGGACGGCCGGCGAGATTCCCGTTGTGATCCCTGAATCGGCGGCGTTGGCGAAGGAACTGAAACGAAGGGGATTTCGCTTCATCGGACCGACGACCGCGTACGCGGCGATGCAAGCGCTCGGTGTCGTCGATGACCACATCCAGGCCTGTTATGTGCGGGCCGCGGTCGAGGATGAGCGAGCCCGCCTGATCCGGCCGACCTGACAAATCACCTATTCTTGTTCGAGTTGTGCGCGCGGGGGTGCTCGTTTACCGGGCACGGCCGCGCGCGCAAGTCCGACGGGTAGGGCGGCGTCGAGTTGTGCGCCCAGGTGCCACAAACGGTCCGCGACTCCCACAAGATCCCGCTGCAGCGACAAGAAGGTGATTTGTCCCCGCCGGGATGGGGCGCATCGAAGGCCGACCTGAGGCGGCTTCCTCGCCGCGCCCCTCCTATGCTGGCCGGTCGTGGCCAGGTTCAAGGACCTTTGTCTCGACGCTGCTGATCACCAGTCGCTGGCCGACTGGTGGTGTCAGGCGTTGAGCTACGTCCGGCGGGACGACCTGCGAGGGGATTCCCGGCCGGCCGACTGGCCGGTCCCGATCGTGGACCCGACCGGCGCAGCTCCGCTGATCTGGATCATCCCCGTGCCGGAGGCGAAGGTGGTCAAGAACCGGATGCACATTGACGTCTTCGGACAGGTAGACGAGTTGCTGGCGATGGGTGCAACCCTGGTGCGGGCAAAGGACAGCGAGATCGATTGGGACGTCCTGGCTGACCCCGAAGGCAACGAGTTCTGCGTGTTTGTTCCGTGACGGAGCGGGTCGTATTTCGGGGGACGTGGTCTTGGACATCAGCAGGTGGTCTTGCGCCAGCGATCGACGCCGCCGTAGCTGACACCCAGGCAACTCTGCGACGAGCACGTCATCGGAACGCCGCCGGAGGAGACGCCGGTGACGCCGGGCGGGCTGCAATAGGCGCCCGGAGTTACGACGTTGACGAGCGCCGTCGCTTGCGTCGTCAGCGGCGGTAGCTGGGAGGCCGGCGGCTGAGACGGCGGCGCGGTCGCGAGCGTCCCGGCCGCGGCCGTTCCCGTGATCGCCCACGCCGGGTGTACTTCCATCCAGCCGTGGGCGGTGTCCAGCACGTAAGGCCCGGTGACGGCGACGTGCGCGCCTTCGGCAGGGACGATCTCGTTGGCTCCGGTACAGATCCCATAGTCGTAGGTGCCCGGCGGGGACCGGGCCGGCTGACCGGGCGTGCAACCCGGCTCATCGGCAGGGACGATTTCAACGACGAGGGCACCCTGCTCTCCGGAGGTGTTGCGATCGTTGACGAGCCCGGCGAACGGCGGGTCAAGGTTGATATTGATGTGGACGTCGCCGTCGTCCTCCGATCGGATGTCGACGACCGTGCCCGTGACGACGATGCACGCCCGGATGACGTGAAGCCGCGACGGGTGGTAGACGTTCGCCAGCGGGTTGCCCGAACGGCATGACGGGCTGGATGCGTCCTTGAGGGAAGTGGCGGCTGGGGGTGGGAGGGCTCCTGCTGCGGACGGGCTCGGAGCTTCCGGCGGATCGACAATGCCGGCCGTTGTTGTTGTCGTCGGTACCGTCGACGTGACGGGCCGCGTGGTGGTTGGCCGGCTGGCCGTAGTGGTCGAGGCGCAGCCGGCCCCGATCCACGCCATCGCGGCGACGGCGAGCGCCCACCGCTGACGTCGGTCCCCGGCCCATCCAGCCACTTTCAGAAACCTAGCGGGGCCAACGAGGTGCGCTGGAACGCGGTGAGATCCGACCGCGTTATGGCCAGCGGACGGTGAGCAGCGAACCGGCCGGCACCACGGTGGTGATCAAGGTCGCGCCATCCCGCAGCGCCACCGAGCGAGCCGAACCCCACGCATTGAACTCGATGGCGCTCCGCGTTCTGTCAGGGTTGACGGAAGCGACGGTGCCGATGCCGGCCGCTGTGCTCAGGTCGGGTGTCGGATGGCAGTCAGCACCAATTACCTCGTCAGGCGCAGTTTCGACGAGGCGCGTCGGCGCTCGCCCAAAATCTCGGGTGGACTGTGCAAACTGGTCGCATGCGTGGCGTCCCGTTTCCGCCTGGCTTCTTCGACCGGAGCGACACCGTGACAGACGCGGCGTTCTATGCATGGCCTCGGCTGGTCACCCACATCGATGTCGCCGCCATTGCCGCGGTCGGCGCGCTCTACGAAGAACTGCAGATCACGGGTGACGTGCTCGACCTGATGGGCTCATGGGTCTCTCATTTCCGGACCCCGCCGGAGCGGCTGACCGTTCTCGGGATGAACGCCGAGGAACTCGCCGCCAACCCGGCCGCGGCGGTTGCCGTGATCCACGACCTCAACGCTGACCCCCGCGTGCCGTTCCCCGACGCATCTTTCGACGCGGTGGTGTGCTGCGTCTCCGTCGACTACCTCACCCGGCCGGTCGACGTGTTCACCGATGTGGCGCGGGTCCTCCGCCCGGGCGGGCCCTTCGTCTGCACGTTCTCCAACCGGTGCTTCCCGACCAAGGCGATCCGCGGTTGGTTGTACTCCAGCGATGAGGAGCACTGCGCCATCGTCAGCCGATATTTCCGGCTCGCCTCCGGCTGGGGTGATCCCCACATCGAACGGCGCACGCCCGCCTTCCATCCGGGCGACCCCCTGCTGGCGGTCTGGGCCGACCGCACTAGCGGCGAGACGGAGTCCTAAGAAATTTCTGCCCGGGTGTCGAATCGGGACGTCGATGTTCGTGGAAGTGGATGACGGGCTCGGCAACCTGCCGGCTTGTGGACAGGAGATGCGCAATGACAACGACCTTCGTCCCCACCAACTCGGCCGTTTCCGTGCCGGTGCAGCACTCGAAACGCCGCGGCAGCGGTTGCTTGCGGGCCTGGCCGGCGGCATCCTGGCTGTCACCGCCATCGTGGTCGTCGCGGGCATCGCCCGGGCGTTCGACGTGTCCCTCAAACTGGTTGCCTCACGCGGCCACTCGGCCCAGACCATCCCTTTCGGGGGGTTCGCGACCATGACCCTGGCCGGAGCGGTCGTAGGAATCCTCCTCGCGGCTGGCCCAGGGCGGTGGGCGCAAGATCCGGCGACTCGATTCATCAGCATCGCCGTGGTCGGCCCGGTTCTGTCGCTCGTCCCGGATGTGGTTCTCCTCGCCGCCCGGTTGCGTGCAGGCCATTCGGAGGCCCAGCGAGAGCCGGAACGTTCCGTCAACGCGCCATGCCATCTGCCCTCGACTGCGTGGGGCTATCCGGGGCAGGTGACGAGGTCGACGACTTCGGTTGGCGCGGTGGCGGTCCGAAGTCCGTCTCGCCGGGTGAGCCACTCGCGGTTGGCCTGGTGGAGATCGTCGCTGTGGCTGAAGCGGTTGAGGTAGACGATGAGGTTTTCCCCGGCGAGCGCGCCTGAGGCGAGCCGGACGTTGTTGATGGTGCCGAGGTCGGCGTCAGCGACCAGGACGACCAGATCGGGCTGGAGCTGGGCGCAGAGGGTGACCGTGTCGCCATCGGAGGCGAGAGGAGAGCGGACGCCTCCTGCGCTCTCGACCCATCGCAGCTCCGGCGTCGGCGAGGGCCACCGGATTTCGGCCACGAGGTCCTCGATGGTCGGCGGGGTCTGGCCGAGGGCCTCGGCGGCCATCGGAGGGGCCATCGCCATCGGATAGCTCCGATGTTTTGGGCAGACGTGGCCCACCGGTTCGCCGGTGGCGGCGGCCAGGATTTGGGCGTCGGTGGGGCTGGGGTCGTCGGCGGCGAACGACTGCGCCGGCTTACGGGCCGAAACCGCAATGCCGGCGCAGCGGGCGGCGCTGAGCACCTGGGCGCCAAGCCAGGTCTTGCCAATGGATGTTCCCGTTCCCGTGCAGACGACGAGCATGGTCAAATCTCGGTGAGGGCCTTGGCCAGCCGTTCGATTTGCTCATCGGTGTGGGCTGCCGAAAGGGCGATCCGCAGCCTCGACGTGCCGGGCGCGACCGTTGGCGGGCGGATGGCGGGGATAAGAAGACCGTGGTCGGCAAGGAGGCGCTCGGCGGCGGCGATCGCGGCGTGTTCGTCGCCGACGACGACAGGGATGATGGGAGACGGATGGCCAGGAGCGATTCGCTCCACGTGAGCGCGGAGCCGCTCGGTGAGCCGGGCGCCTTCATCGCTGCGGAGGACCCTCAGCGCAGCGGTGGCCGCGGCCACGTCGGCCGGCGTCGAGCCGGTCGTGAAGATGAACGAGCGGGCCGAGTTGATCAGGAGGTCGATCACCGGGCGAGGTCCCGCGACGAACCCACCGAGTGACCCGAGCGTCTTTGACAGCGTCCCCACTCGAAGCACATCGAGACCGGCCGGCGGTTTCCACTCGGGGACAAGAACGGCGTGGGCCTCATCGAGGACCAGGAGCGCCCCGCGCGCCTGGCAAACGCCGGCGAGCGCGGCGAGATCGGCGCTGTCGCCGTCCATCGAGAAGACGGTGTCGGTAACGACGATCGCCAGGCGGTCTTGGGCGCCGAGCAGCTCCTCGGTGTGGGCAACGTCGCCGTGTCGGCTCACCGCCACCTCCGCTCGGGCGAGGCGGCAGCCGTCGATGATCGACGCGTGGTTGCGTTCGTCGCTGACCACCAGGACGTCCGTGGTGGCCAAGGCGGAGAGGACGCCGAGGTTGGCGGCGAACCCGGTGGAGAACAACAGCGCCGCGTCAGTCCCCTTCCAGTCGGCCAACGCCGTTTCGAGTTCGTGGTGGGCGCGCCTGTCCCCGACGATGAGCCGGGCCGAACCAGCGCCGGTTCCCCACTGCTCGATGGCGCGGGCGGCGGCGGCGCGCACCGCGGGATGCTGGCTCAGTCCCAGATAGTCGTTGGAGGCGAACGACACAACCTCAGTGCCATCCGGTAGCGCGTGGACGGGACCGGTGCCGTCGAGAGGACGTAGTGAGCGCCACCGTCCCGCCGCCGCGATCGTGTCGTTTCGGGCCACGACACGATCCGCCCAGCCACTCACAGAGCGCACACCTCATCGATCGCTTCGGCCAACACGGCCACGATCCTGTCGATCTCCGCTTCCGTCGTGGTGAGCATCGGCATCAACACGATCACATCGCCAAGCGGGCGAATGAAGACACCGCGGCGTACGCAGGCTGCGGAAACCCGCCGACCCCAGCGCATCCCCTCCTCGGGGGGGCAAAGCTCCACCCCCACCATCAATCCGCGCTGGCGCACCTCACGCACGGCCGGCCTGGCGGTCACGTGTTCGGCCAAAGCGCCGGCGAGCTGGGCGGAGCGATCGGCCACGTTCGTCAGGACCTCCCACTCGCCGATGAGCTGAAGGTGACGCAGAGCGACCGCGGCGGCGAGCGCGTTCCCGGAGTACGAGTGCCCGTGGTACAGCGTTCGATCCGATAAATCCGGGCCCAAGAAGGCATCGAACACCCGCCCCGATGCCACCGTCGCCGACATGGGCAGGTAGCCACCGGTGAGGCCCTTCCCCAGGCACAGGATGTCGGGGCGGACACCGCATTGCTCGACCGCGAAGAGGGTTCCCGTCCGACCGAATCCCGTCGCCACCTCGTCACAGACGAAGAGCACCTCGCAGGCGCGACAGGCGTCGGCGACGACGCGGACGAACGCCGGGTCGTTGAGGACCATGCCGGCGGCGCCCTGCACGAGAGGTTCGACGACGACTGCGGCCAGCCGGTCGGCGTTGTCGCGGATCATGGTGGCGGCCGCGTTGGCGTCCCCGGCCGGAGCGCGGAGGACCGGAAAGCGCAGAGGGTCGAATACGTCGGTTCCAAACCCGCCGGCGCCGACGGACAATGCTCCGATCGTGTCCCCGTGGTACGCGCCGCCGAACGCCAGATATGTCGACTTGGCCGTCACCCCCTGGTTCGCCCAGAACTGCAAGGCGATCCGGAGCGCCTGCTCGACCGCTGCCGCCCCGTCGGACGCGAACAGGAGATGGGGCTGGTCTACTGGAACGACACCGGCCAGCGCCTCAGCCAGTTCGACCACGATCCGATTGCCGTTGCCAAGCATCGTCGAGTGGGCCACCCGCCCGAGCTGCTCACGCATCGCGTCATCCAACTCCGCCACCCGGTGGCCCAGCGTTGTCACCCACAGGGACGAGATGGCGTCGAGGTAGCGGCGCCCATCTACGTCGATGAGCTCGCGACCTTCCGCCCTCTCCACGATGATCGGCTCGTTGTCGGCGAAGCAGGACATCTGTGTGAAGCCGTGCCACACGACCCCCGCGTCACGCGCCACCCATCGCCCATGCTCGTCCACCGTGCGTCAATCTATCCAGCCCGGGGGAGGCCGGGCCGACCGTAGCTACCCGCGCCTACACTGATCCCCAAGCTCCGACCGGAACGCAACAGTGCCGTTTCCGGCACCGACAGGCTCGGAACTCGGATTGTTCGCGAATCGTAAGGGGGGCTGACCGGCCCCGGGTGGCGTACCGGGCCTACGGTCCCAACAAATGGGTGTGCGGTCCGTTCGCGCCGGCAGGGTGGTCACGGCGGCGGCCGTCGTGATGCTCGCGGGGTGCGGGGGTGGGACGCCACGCAGCCGCGCTACGGAGGGTGCGGCTCGTCCGCCGTACCGGTACCCGGCCGCGCCGGCGGCGAGGACCGGCCCGCTGGACACCGCGATTGTGGGTGCGTTGGGGCCGTTGGCGCTGTCCCTCGGTGGGGGTGGGGGAGGGGTCGATCGAGCCGCGCTTGGCCGGGTGGCGGGCTCGGGCGACGCCCGCCTCGGCTGGTTCGTGGCGGACCTTATGCGGTTCGTGGCGGGAGGGGACGACGAGCGGGCGCTGGTCGCGGCGTTCGTGACGCTGACCGGCGTTGACCCGACGCCCGATCCGGCGTTCGCGGCGAGCGCCTGGCAGAGCATCACTAACCATCTCATCGCCTGGGATCTGCCCGCCGAGCCCGGTTACCGCGAGCACAAGGCGGTGCTGTTCGAGCAGGTCGAGCCGGGCTGGAAGCCGTTCTTTGACGACCCCCGCTCGGTCATCGACTGGCGGTTGGTGTCCTGGGGCGGCGTGTTGATCGACGACCGGCCCCTAGGCGACCGCCAAGGGTGCGCCCGGGGCTGCATCCCCGCTCTCGACGACCCGGCGCTGAGCGAGGCGTCCGGCGGAGGCTGGTACGGCGACGATCGGATCGTTTTCGGTGTGGTGGTCGGCGCCGAGGCGGTGGCGCTCCCGAAGAACATCATGCAGGTCCACGAGATGGTCAACGTCACCATTGGCGGGCGGCGCCTGGGGATCCCCTACTGCACCCTGTGCGGCTCGGCTCAGGCCTACTTCACCAGCAGGGCGCCCTCCGGGTTGGGGCCGCTGGTGCTGCGCACGTCAGGGCTGCTGTCGCGGTCGAACAAGGTCATGTACGACCTGACGACGCGGTCTGTGTTTGACACGTTCACCGGTCGAGCCGTCTCCGGCCCGCTGCATGACGCCGGGGTTGTCCTCGACCAGGCGACGGTCGTGGTGAGCCGGTGGGGTGACTGGAAGCGAGCCCACCCCGACACCCGGATCGTCGCACGCGACGGCGGCAACGGCCGCAGCTATCCCGACGACCCCCTGCACGGCCGCGATGACAACGGTCCGATCTTTCCGATCGGCCCGGCCGATCCCCGCCTCCCGGTGCAGGCCCCGGTTCTCGGTGTCATCGGCCCGGACGGCACCCCGATCGCGTTCCCCGTCGACCAGGCGACCGCCGCGTTGGCCCACGGCAAGCCGGTAGCGGTCGGACCGGTCGAGGTCTTCGCCGACGGCGGCGGGCTGCGCGCTCGGCGCCGGGGTGGCGGCGAGCTGGCCGCGCACGAGGCGTTCTGGTTCGCGTGGAGCCAGTTCCACCGCGGCACCGTCGTGTGGACGCCGCTCTCGCGATGAGCGAGCTCTGCGAGCGCATGCCGGGCAAGCGAGCGCCAGCGAACCGCACGGCGATGGGGTCCGGGGGGCGCAGACCCCGAGAAGCGATGAGTCCGACCAGCGTCAGCTTGTCGGCAGCGCACGACGCCGGGGTGGTGTCGTTCCTGTC
>CAXMLU010000215.1:0-3659 GCA_964194255.1 uncultured bacterium | reverse complement strand
ACGAGAAGAGCCAGATCCAGAACCGGGCCAAGGCGCTCCAGGTGCTCCGGGCTCGTCTCCTCAAGGCCGAGGAGGACCGCCGCAGCGCGTCACTGTCCGAGCAGCGCCGCGGTCAGGTCGGAGGGGGCGGACGTTCCGAGAAGATCCGCACCTACAACTACAAGGAAAACCGGGTCACCGATCACCGGATTAAGCTCACCCTGAAGAAGCTGGACAAGGTCCTCATGGGTGAACTGGACGACCTGGTCGACGCCCTGATGGCCGACGAGCGGGCTCGACAACTGCGGGGAGAGGCCTGATTCTCTGGCGGTCGATGTACGAAGCCGCGGCGAAGCGGATGGGATCAAGCGCAGAGGCCCGCTGGCTTGTCGAAGAGGCGGCCGCCGATCCGTGGCCGGCCTGCCTGGACGAGGTCGTGACCGAAAGGGCCCGCGTGTACTTCGACGGGATGATCGAGCGCCGGGAGGCCGGCGAGCCGCTGCAATATGTGCTCGGCCGGTGGGCGTTTCGAACGCTTGATCTCCTGGTCGACCGGCGCGTCCTCATCCCCCGGCCCGAGACCGAACAGGTGGTCGAGGTGGCGCTGCAGGAGCTGGCGGGGCTGGGACCCGATCCGGTCGTCGTGGACCTGGGCACGGGGTCGGGAGCGATCGCCCTCTCGGTGGCCCGGGAGGTACGGGGGGCGCGGGTGTGGGCAACTGAGCGTTCGCCGTCGGCTCTGGCCGTGGCGCGCGCCAACCTGGCGGGCATCGGCAGCCGGCCGGCGGCGCGCGTTCGCCTGGTCGAAGGCTCGTGGTATTCGCCACTTCCTGCCGAACTGCGGGGGAGCGTGCAGCTGATCGTCTCCAACCCGCCGTACGTGGCCGCCTCCGACCCGCTGCCAGCCGACGTAGCCGACTGGGAGCCACCCGGGGCGTTGGTCGCCGGACCCACTGGCCTGGAGGCCATCGCCGCCGTCATCGACGAGGCGCCCGCCTGGCTGGCCCGACCCGGCGTGCTGGTGATCGAGATGGCACCACACCAGGCGGCCGAAGCGCGATCTTTCGCCACCGGCGCCGGGTTCGACGAGGTGGAGGTCAGGCCCGATTTGGCCGGCCACGATCGGGCCCTCGTCGCGAGGCTTGCCTGACGTGACGCCCGTGGCCCGAACCCCAGGCTCCTCCGCAACGGCGGGGTCCAGATGGCGGTGAGGCTGCGCGCGCGGTGGTGGTTGGAACCCACGCACGGCCACGCGCGCAACTTGGGGCCGGCGGGCCGGCGGCGCAGCAGGCGGCGGAGGCGGGGGTCCCCTGCCCCGCCGGCGGCCGTATGAGCCGGGCTTTAGCGTGAATCCGGTGGATCTCGATCCGGCCATTACCGCCTTGCGGGCCGGGCTGGTGGTCGCCGTGCCGACCGACACGGTGTACGGACTGGCCGTAGCTCCGCGGATCGATGGCGCCACGGCCCGGGTGTTCGAGGCCAAACAACGGCCCGCCGGTCTCGATCTTCCCGTGCTGGTCGGTGACATCGATCAGGCCAAGAGCTGGGCCTCCCACTGGTCGCCACTGGTGGAGCGACTGGCAGACACGTTCTGGCCCGGGCCGCTCACGCTGGTGGTGCCGAGACGGCCCGACCTGATGCCGATCAGCCTCGGACACAACTCCGCCACGGTGGGTCTGCGCTGTCCCGATCATGCCATCCCCCGTGCCCTGTGCCGGGCGGTAGGACCTCTGGCGACGACCAGTGCCAACCGCCACGGCTCTGCACCGCTCCAGACCGCGGACGCCGTCCGAGCACAGTTCGGCGACGATGTGGCCGTCGTCCTTGACGGCGGCGTCTGCGCCGGCGCCCCTTCAACGGTGATCGACTGCACCGGGCCATCGCCGGTGCTGCTGCGAGAAGGACGCGTGTCGTGGGCTGAGATCCAGGCGGCCGCGAACTGAGCGAACTGAGCGGACTGAGCGGGGTCCCATGAAGGTCTGCCGACCTTCGCCGCAACGACCACCTCGGGCCTCGCCGGGCGCGGCCGCCGGCCGAGCAGGCAGCCGCCTGCCGAGTGGGAATCGCTCAGTCGAGTGCCAGCTCTCCACCGAGGCGCAGCATGGCCGGGCGGCCGATCAGATCGTGCTCCATCAACGCGCTCATCAGCTCGGGGTGCCGCGTGTTGGCCCATGCCCGGCGGCCGTCGGCCAGCAAACAGGCGACGATGCCAACTGCGGGGACGTTGTCCCGCTCATGCATGACGGTGAACGACTCGATCGTCACCGGTCCCTCGTGATCGGCCACGGCGGGGCGGCCGGGGAGGGCATCGACCTCCTCCTGGACCTCTGACCCGGCCAAACGGAAGCCGGCGGCCGGTGGTCGGGAGGAATAGATGCCGACCGCGTGTTTCGTGGCGTACCAGCCCAACGCGGTGATGAGCCCGAGCGACCCAGGGTCACGGCGGAGACACTCGACCATGGCCGCGATCGAGTGGGTCGCGTAGTTGTTCCCCGGCCCGCCGGCGAAGCCCAGACCCCCCGTCACGGTGACCGGACCGGCTGCGTCATCGAGGCTCAGACCGAGGGCGGCCGCGCCCATTTCGACCGCCGAGGGAAAGCACGAGTACAAGTCGATGTGACCGATGTGGTCGATGCCGGCGGAGGCCAGGTCGAGGGCGGCGCGGCCCGCCGCGGCGATCGCAGGTGACTCGGCCAGCGACCAGCGATTCGACACGAACCAGTGGTCGTGGGCGTCGGCCCCGGCGTGGACGTACACCCATTCGTCCTCGGGGATACCGGCGGCGGCGGCGGCCGCCACCGAGCACAGGATCAACGCCGCCGCCTGATCGGTCTGGATGTTGGCATTGAGCAGCTTGGGATACGGATAGCCGATCATGCGGTTGTCGGCCGAGACCGTCGCGATCTCCTCCGCCGTGCGGGCGACCGGAGACCAGGCGTAGGGGTTGGCGGCAGCCACCTCCGAGAACTGGGCCCACAGCGAGCTAATCCGGTGCAGGTGCTCGGCGGCGGTGGCGCCGGCGGCCGCCCGCAGCGCGTTCTCGAACACGGGATACACCTGGGTCGGCAGCAGCAGCGACCTGGCCATCTCCGCGTCGGTTGCAGGGGCTCGGTCGTCCCCGATGATCTCGGGCAGGGCGGTGTCGGCCGGCTCGGTCGTCCAGGGCAGGAAGGTCTTCGTTTTCCGGGACAACAGCCGCGTGTGGACAGCCTCGGCGCCGGCGATCACGGCGATTTCGATGTCTCCGCGCTGTATGGCCGCGGCCGCCCGGTTGACCAGTAGCTGGGGGCTGTTGCCTCCGAGCGGAGCGAGCCAGCCATCGGGGCGCGGCGCCCAACCGATCGGCTAGCAGCTGCGGGGCGTTGGCATACCGCCACGACAGCATGTCGACGGTGAGCACGGCGTCCGCTCCGGTGAGCAGGCGATCTCGGCCACCGGCGGCCAGCCGGGCCACCTCGGCCATCATGTCCACCGGCTCATCGAGACCGGCCACATCATCCGCGGCGGTCGGGTGGCGGACCAGCTGCCCGGTGCCCGCGACGACCGGCATCCGCGGATCCATCGCCATGGGCTGCAGCGTAGGCGGACCCATCGCCGGTCCCTGCCCTCAGCCAGGGGCCGGACCCACGGCACTAGACTCGCCGCCGTGGGCGAGCCGTGACCGTGATCGCTGTCGGTTC
>CAXMLU010000214.1:0-5872 GCA_964194255.1 uncultured bacterium | reverse complement strand
TGACTTCTTCATCCGTCGTATAGATCAACCTGCGGATCTCGACCGGAACGCCAGGAACGGGACGAACTCGGGCCAGGCCCGCTTCCCCACGCCGGCCATGGCCGGATAGCGCTCGGCCCAGCGGGTCGGTGAACTCCAACAACTTGGTCTCGGCGGCCTCCACCGTCGGTGCCGTATAGATGTCAGCTGCCTGGATGTACGTGCGGCGCGGTGTCGGGCGTGGTGCAGGGATCATGGCTCAATGCGCTGGCCCATGTCAGGTCGGCGTCGTCTGGCACGACCTCGGCGCTGTCGAGGTCGAGGAGGTCATAGGGATTGGCGCACGTCATGGCACGAACGTCAGTTTCGGACACCCCCTTCTCGAAAAGCGTCTGGGAGAAGACGCGGAGGGCCTCGGAGGGCATCGGGTTGTGGCGTTGACCGGTGTCGGAGACCAGAAGGCACCGAGAGGCGCCGACACGGTTGATGGCCTCACTGACGATCTCCGGAGTTGAGTAGTGCCACGCCGGTGACACGGTGCAATAGCCGAACTCCGGCATCGCTCCGAGCCGGACCAGCTCCTCGATGACGTCGAGCGTGAGGTTGGGAACCTTAAAGAACGGGTGGGTGATCACGATCTTCTCCACCCCGAGGGCCCGGGCCTCCGTCACCAGCCTCACGATCTCCTTCGGGGAGAGGTGGCACGTCCCGAGGATGGCATTGCGTTCGGCGATCAGCGACAGGATCTCGAGCACCTCCGGCCGCAGTTTGTCGTCCCGGTCGGTGACCCAGATGCCCTCTGCCTCCTGGCGCCCCCCGCCCTGGCTGTCGTAGCCGCCCGTCGAGCCATGGACCTGGGCGTGGTACCCGGCGTCGACCGTCGGCATCCAGACCTCCTTGCCGCCGAGGCGGAGCGCGGCTTCGACCGCGGCCGGGTTCAGGCCGCCGACGTAGGTGTTGAGCACCACCCCTCCGAATACGCGGATGCCGGGCACGATGCGCTGCACCAGATAGGCTCGTGAGACGGTACTCTCGTGATGGCACTTGAGAACGATCGCCTTCATGCCGGCATCCCGGGCGGCGATGGCGATGTCGATGTCGTCGGCGAGGCGGGGGAAGAGATCCGGAAATGGGTGGCAGTGCAGGTCGATCGCCCCACTCATGTCGACCAGCGGTCCGCCGTAGCTGCGCTTGCTCATCACCTGGCCTCCTTGATCGTCCCACCCTAGCGACGGCGCTCCATCGGATCTCCCAGCAGAGTGTCTGATAACCAGCCTGCGGCTCCGACATCGCGCCCGTAGTCACTGGAGGCGCCCCTCGACATACTGGCCAAAGGGGAGAGCGGGCTGATCCCAGGTCCTCGACACCCGTGAACCCATGAACTCGACACCCTGTGACCCCATGAAGAGGAGTGAGATGGTGGCGTTCGGCTTGGCACTCGAAAACTTCACGCCGGAGTCCAAGGTCCCGTCCTTTGACCGGATCTTCGAGTACGCGGCCACTGCCGAGCGTCTCGGCTTCGACTCGCTCTGGGCGTGGGACCACCTCTTCCTGGGGGCGCGCCGGCCCTTCCCTTTCCTCGAGTCGCTCACAGTGCTCACCGCGCTCGCGGTGAGCACCGAGCACATCACCCTCGGCACCGCCGTGCTGGTGCTTCCGATCCGGGACCCGCTCCTGTTAGCCAAAAGCTCGGGAACCATCCAGGACCTGAGCGGCGGGCGCCTGTCACTCGGCATGGCCGTCGGATGGTACGAGCGCGAGTTCGAGGCGACGGGCGTGCCGTTCAACCGGCGAGGGCGGATCTTCGAGCGGAACCTGAAACTCCTCCAGCGGCTGTGGTCCGAAGATGACATCACCGACGTCGGCGCCGGCGACAACCGCCGCCTCACACACGTCCGGATGTCCCCTCGGCCGAGGGTCCGGCCCCAGGTCCTCGTCGGCGGCTACGTCGACCGTGTCCTCCGGAGGGTCGCGAGGATGGGCGACGGTTGGCTCACCTACTTCTACACCGCGGCAAGCTTCGAGCAGGCATGGGCCAAGGTGCTGGCGTTCGCCGAAGAGGAAGGACGCGACCCGTCGAGCCTGACCAACGTGGCCCAGTTGCCGCTCTGCATCGACCGTAGCTACGAGGTGGCCACCAAGCGGGCGGTCGATTTCGTGGCCGAGTACTTCGACTGCGCCGAATGGAGCGAGTCCACGCCGGAGAGCGCAATCCGGGGTACGCCCGAACAGTGCGCCGAGCAGATCTCCGCCCACCTCGATGCCGGCGCACAGCACATCGTGTTCGTGCCCTGCAACTATGAGTCCGAACAAGTGCAGCGTCTGGCATCCGAGGTGCTGCCCCTCCTTGCCTCCCGCGTCGAGCGGGCGTCGTGATGCCGGAGACCGCGGTGCGCCAGGCCCGGGCTGATCTCGAGCAGCGCGAGCGGGCACGAGTCAACAAGGTGGTGACAGCCGACGAAGCGGCCCGACGGGTCCGCGACGGCGACCACATCGCCGTGGGAGGCACCTTGTACTCCCGGACGCCCATGTCCCTGCTCTTCGGTGTGCTGAGGGCCGGGCGCAGGGCGTTGACGCTCTCGCGGCCGCTCACCTGTTACGAAGCGGAGCTGTTCCTCGTGACCGGGGCTGCGGATCGCATCGTCACGAGTTGGATGGGCATCGGGTTGCGGTGGGGCCTCTCGCCGGTCCTGCGCAGCTATGTCGAGGGCGGACTGGCCTCCTACGACGAGTGGAGCCACCTTGCCATCGGGCTGCGGTACAAAGCCGGGGCCATGGGGGTGCCGTTCCTCCCGACGTTCACGATGCTCGGGTCGGACCTGGCCACCGCCCGAGACGTGGTCACCGTCGACTGCCCGTACACGAAGGAGAAGCTTCTCGCTGTGCCCGCCCTCCACCCCGACGTGGCGTTGATCCATGTGCACCGGGCCGACGTGTACGGCAACGCCCAGGTCGACGGCTACCGGCACATGGACGTGGACATGGCCCGCGCCGCCCGTACGGTCATCGTGTCAGCCGAGCGCATCGTGTCGGAGGACGTCATCAGGCGAGACCCGGCCAGCACGTTCCTGCCCCACTTCGCCGTCGACGCGGTCGTCGAAGCGCCCTTCGGAGCGTACCCCCACGAGTGTTACGGCCTGTACGAGGCCGACATGGAGCACTTCGACGACTACGTCGCCGAGCAGCGCGCCGGCGGGCTCGACGCCGTCCGCAGGTACGTCGAACGCCACGTGACGACGGTGGCTGACTTCCAGGCGTTTCTCGACGCCGTCGGACCGGAGCGCCTGGCCCGACAGTCCCAGCGAGCCGCGGAGCTGCTGCCCCAATGACCGCCACCCCCGAAGAAATCATGGCCATCACCGCCAGTCGGCTTCTCCGGGACCAAAGGGTCGTCTTCGCCGGCGTGGGGACGCCGTTGCTGGCGAGCGCTGTTGCTAAGCGCCGTCAGGCGCCCGACCTCACCATCGTCCTCGAGGGCGGGATTATCGGGGCGCGTCTCCTGCCGGGCGCGCTCCCGATCTCCACCAACGAGATGCGCGCCGCGTTCGGCGGGGAGATGTTGACCGACATCACCGATATCTTCCTCTTCGCCCAGCGAGGCTTCTTCGATTACGGCTTTCTCGGCGCGGCCCAGGTCGACATGTTCGGCAACATCAACACCAGCATCATCGGCGAGCCGGACTCCCCGACAGTCCGCCTTCCCGGCAGCGGCGGCGCCAACGACATCATCTCGCTCTGCAACGAGATCTTCATCGTCACCGCCCACGAGCGGCGTCGTTTCGTCGAGGAGGTCGATTTCGTCACCAGTCCGGCGTACCTGAGCGGTGGCCGGTCGAGAGAGGAAGCGGGCCTGATCTTCGGCGGAGTCCCCTGGGTTGTCACCGACTTGGCCCACCTGGACTTCGAGCCGGAGTCACGCCGGATGCGACTCCGGGCGCTGCAAGAAGGTGTGACCGTCGAGCAGGTCCTCGAGCAGACGGGTTTCGAGTTGCTGGTCGCCGAGGAGCTCTCGGTGGTATCCGCCCCCAGCGAGGAGGAGTTGACCATCTACCGCAACCTGAAGGACGGACCGTCAGCGGCTACGTCCACGTCGCCTGGCCGGGTCCTGGAGGCGCAGTGACGGCGCCGCGAGTGCGACGGGTGGGACTCCTCGTCCCGTCGTCCAACACCATGATGGAGGCCGACTTCGCTCGAGGTCTCCCCGAGGACGCCACCTTGCACACCGGGCGCATGTACATGGCTGACACCACCGCAGAGGCAGAGGCCCGGATGCTCGACGAGTTCATCGAGCCGGCCGCCCGCGACATGGGCACCGCCCGGCCGGACGTCGTCGTGTTCGGGTGTACGAGCGCTGGTGCGCTGCGTGGCAACGACTACGACACCGAGTTGTGCGCCATGATCAGCGAGCTCACGGCCGCGCCGACGGTCAGCACCATCCAGTCGGTGCGTGGGGCGATCGTGTCCTCGGGTGCGTCGGTCATCGGGGTGGTAACGCCCTACATCGACGAGCTCAACGAGAAGATCAAGGAGAGCATCGAGGCCGACGGCGTGCGGGTAGCGCGGATCGCGGGCATGGGCATCACGGACAATTTCGCCATCGCCTTGGTGACGCCGGAGGAGCTCTGCGACTTCGCCGCCGCGAGCTTCAAGGACTGCAGTATCGAGTTGCTTTTCGCGTCGTGCACCAACCTTGTCGGCGTGGCTGCCCGTCCCGCGCTGATCGATCGGATGGGGGTGCCGGTCGTGACCAGCAACCAGGCCGTCCTGGCGGCGACCGTTGCTGAGCTGGCGAAGATGACCGCGGCCGACGCCTCCACGGACTGAACATGGTCCCGGCCGCGTTCACCTATGTCCGGGTCGACAGCTACGAGGCTGCGGTTGCCGCCCTCAGCGAGTACGGGGAAGACGCACGGGTGCTGGCCGGGGGCCAGAGCCTCGTCCCGATGCTCAACCTCCGGTTGGCCCGGCCCTCGGTCCTCGTCGACATCAACGCCCTGGACGGGGAGGTCCCGTCGTTGCGCCGCGACGGGATGCTCGCCCTGCCGGCCATGACTCGACACCAGGCGGTGATCGACTCTCCGCTCGTGCGGACCCACTGCCCCCTCCTGTCGACGGCAGTCGCGCACGTCGGCAACGTCCGGGTCCGCACCCGGGGGACCGTCGGCGGGAGTCTCGCTCAAGCCGACCCGACCGCGGAGATCTCGTGCGTGGCCCTCGCCCTCGGCGCGGATGTCGTCGCCCTGGGGCCACAAGGCGAGCGGACGATCCCTGTTCGGGAGCTGTTCGTCACCTACCTCACCACGGTGCTGCGAGCTGACGAGGTGGTGACCGAAGTGCTCGTACCCGGCATCGGGAAGCGCCAGGGCTGGAGCTTCCACGAGATGGTCCGACGGGCGGCGGACTTCGCCACCGTCGGTGTGGCGGCCACCGTCACGGTGGCCGAGGACGGCCGGACGGTCCGGGACGCGCAGCTGGCCCTGGTGGGTGTGGACCAGCGCCCAGTGATGGCTGCGTCGCAACCGCTCTCGACGCTGGTCGACCGGGATCCGACGTCCGCCGATCTCGCCGCGGTCGCCGACGGGATCGCGGATGCCACGGATCCAGAGACCGACGTGCACGCCAGCGGGTGGTATCGCAAGCAGCTCGTCGCCGTGCTCTCGGCGCGAGCACTCGCGGAGTCGCTGACGAGAGCAAGGGAGAACCGATGAACAAGCACCTTCTGTCCTTGCAGGTCAACGGTCGTCGACGTGACGTATGGGCAGAGGACCACGACCTGCTGCTGGACGTCCTGCACGACCAGGTTGGGCTCCGGGAGGTTCGCTACGGGTGCGGCGAGGGGGTGTGCGGGACGTGCACGGTGCTGATAGACGGCGAGCCGATCAGCGCCTGTCTC
>CAXMLU010000213.1:0-3334 GCA_964194255.1 uncultured bacterium | reverse complement strand
TGCCGGAGCTAACGGCAGAGTCCAACACGGTGTGGGACTGCCCCCGTGTCAGGGCCAACCATACCAGACAGCAAGAGCTCCGGGCAGGGGCGCGGGTGGAGGCGTCTGCGGTCCGCGTCGCCAGTTCGTGATGGTCGCCCGCACTCATTGTCCTGGCCGGTCTCGATCCGCCAGACGGAAGTAACCCCCGGCTCAGCGGGTGGTCAGGTCGATTCGCGCCTCTTCGGGCGAACCGAGGCTGACCGGCGCGTCGAGTGTCAGCTTCCCTTCGACCAGCTCAGTGGCCACCACGCTCAGCTGGCGCTTCTGGTCGCGGGCGTAGCGCCGCAACCGGGCGAAGGCCTCATCCATGTCGACGTGGCCTCGTTCGGCCAGCACACCCTTGGCCTGCTCGATGGCGACCCGGCTGTGCAAGGCGACCTGGAGCTGCGCGGTCACCATGCGGCCCTCCCGGGCAGCCTGGTCCTGAAGCACGGCGATGGTCGCCACATCAGCCAAGGCCTGGGCGACGCTCAGATCAGCGTCGGACACGACCACGCGGTCATCCACGAACACATTGAGCGCTCCGATCACATTGTCCCGCAACCGCAGGGGCAACGCCTGGACGCAGAGGAACCCCTCGGCGCCGGCTTCGGCGCCGAAGCGGGGCCATTGCGGGCTGGTCGTCAGATCCTGATTGACAACCGCCCGACCGGTCGACACACAGTCCAGGCAGGGGCCCTCGTGGTTCTGCAGCTGGAACAGCTCAAGCAGCCGGGCCTGCTCGCTCGACGCGGCCACCACATGGAGCACGCCTTGATGGTCGGCGAGCAGGATGGCCGCCGCCGCCGCATCCAGCAGCTCGACGCTACGGTCGGCCAATACCGTCAACAGGTCGATGACGTCGAAGTCATCGCCCAGAGTGTCGGCCAGCTGCACGAACGTCTGGGACAACAAGGCCTCTCGTGCCGGCATGGTCAACGTCCTGTGCTTCCCTCAGCCCCCTTGGACCACAATCCACGGGGCAGTCAGGCACCAGTACTCTGCGCTCGTCCCGTCAGGGCGTCAAGACGCGAACGAGATATCCCCTGCTTGCCCGCAGAACTTTGATGATGTCCCCAGGAAGCGGCCGGTTATCGACAGATTAGCCACAGGGCGGTGAGTCCGGCCGGCGCCGGCGCCAGGAGCGGGTGGGCGAAGCCGGCGGGTCCGAGTGCTCCAGGCCGTAGCCGCGCTCCAGCTCAGCCTCGCCGAGTCAGCCGAGGAGGCTTCCGCGTACCTGGAGATCCTCATTAACAGCCGGCGGACACCTTCCATGCGACAACACGTCGGAGACCTCTTCTCACCTCTAAGGGGTGTCCTATCCGTCCAGATGGCGGAGCAGAAGGCTCAGGGATACCTGCCTGGCTGGGTCGAGCCAGAGGCGATGGCCGCGCTTCCGCTCGCGGTCGCGCGAGGTGTCGTTCTTGAAACGACGATTGCTCCCGACGGCCCGCCACACGCAGCCATGGCAAGCCAGTTCGCACAACTGCTCATCGCAAGCCGATGAGCGAACCTGCTGGCATCGCCCCACGCAGCCGCCCTTCTCACCTGCCGGGTGACACAATACGCCGCCACGCCTCGGATCCGGCGTTTCGCGACCGGGGATGGCCTGCCGACTCCCGGCCGTAGTATCGGTGGTGTGGCCGCGGGACACGTCGTCATGGGATTGCTCTTCTTCCCGCGTGGCGGGTCGGCCCAGGTGGCGCGCTATTTGTCGAGGGCGTTAGCCGACGCCCACTGGTCGGTAGAGCTCGTGACGGGATCGCTCGGAGACCCGGGAGAGTTCACTCACGCGCCGACGTTCTTTGCTGGCACTCCTCTTCGACACCTCGATTACTCCGACGCCGTGCGAGTGTTCGCGGCTGGCGGAAATGCGATCTGTGCTCCCGTGCCCATGCACCCGTCGTACGAAGACCGCGAGGACGCCCCCGACGTGGTGTTTGCCGCGGTGCCTGGCTACCTCGCCGAGCACCTGTCGTCGGTCTGGGAGACACCGTTTCGTGCCGCTGGGGCGGACCGGGCCCAGGTCTTCCACCTCCATCACCTGACGCCGCAGCACGACGCCGTAGGGCGTCACTGGCCCCAGGGCGTCATCGTCGCTCACCTCCACGGCACCGAGATCAAGTTCCTCGAGGCGGTCAACGAGCGCGCGGCATTCGCTAATTTGGTGGGGACGACTCTGGCAGGTATGCCCGCATGGGCCCGGGTCAACCGGGGTGGGAGCTCGGGACTTGACGATGCCCAGCGCGATCTGTTGCGCACTACCCGTTGGGATTGGTGGCAGTACGGCGAGACCTGGCGCGATCGGCTCCTCCGCCAGGCTGACGCCGCGGACCATCTGGTCGTGGTGTCACCCGCCGAACGCGCACGGGCAGTCGAGGTGCTCGGAGCCGATGCCGACCGGGTTTCGGATGTCCCAAACGGCGTGGACGTGATTAGGTTCTGCCCACGACCGACGAGCCACCAGGCGCGTCGGGTCCGCTTCAGGCGTTGGCTCGTCGAGGATGCGCAAGGCTGGGACGAGACCGCAGTTCCCGGCACGGTGGCTTACCGCGAGCCGGATCTCGACCGGCTCCTGGGCCTCGACGGCAAAGCGACGGTCCTGATCTTCGTCGGACGCTTCACCTCAGCCAAGCGGGTCCCGTTGCTGGTGCGGGCTTTTGCCCGCGCCAGGCCGCGGTTCGACGGTCCGGCATCCCTTGTGGTGTGGGGCGGGTACCCGGGCGAGTGGGAGGGCGAACACCCGGTCACGGTTGCCCGCGAGATCGGTGCGGACGGGCTGTTCTTCGCCGGGTGGCGGGGACACGCCGACCTGCCCGAGGCGCTCGCCGCCTGCGACGCGCTGGTAATTCCGTCATTCGACGATTCGTACCCGCAGACGCCCCTCGAGGCGATGGCCGTCGGCCTCCCGGTGATCGCCACCAACAGCGGCGGGCTCCCATTCGTGGTCAACCTCGACCCGACTCGACCCACCGGCTGGCTTGTACCGCCAGATGACGAGCGCGCCCTCTCGGAGGCGCTGGTCGAGGCGGTCAACCGACCGCAGGAGGTTTCTCGACGAGGGTCCGCAGCGCTGATGCATGCCCGGGCGCATCTGTCATGGGCCGGCCGCATTGCCGGGTTTGAAGAGGCGTACGCGCGCGCCAGGGATTCGCGGGCAAGACGTGGCGACGGCGTAACGAGCAGCGCGGACGGCCCGAACAGCGCGCGCTGACGGGCGCTTTCATCCCGAAAGTACCGGTGCGAGCAGGGTAACGATCGCGAGCACGGCGCACGCGTGGGCGCGTCGGGAGCGTCGTGATCTGGTCCTTCG